>JBGTNC010000251.1:0-7178 GCA_041743265.1 Alphaproteobacteria bacterium
CCGGCAGAGATCACGCAATGCGCTTCGCCATTCGCCACAGCATCAATTGCCAAACGCATACTGGATTGACGTCCCTGACGCAAGGCCATGGCGGGTTTGTCTTCGGATCTTACACGGTCGGGCGTATGGCGAATTTCCAAAACGGAATCGAGACCTGGAAATTTACCGATCAGCGGACGGATCGCCGCTTCATCGCCAAAAATAATAAAGCGCGCGCCAGGGTACTGGCGGCGCGCAACATCAGCACCCTCAACGACAATCTGGGGAGCGTGGTCGCCCCCCATGCCGTCCAGCGCGATAACAAGCTGTTTTGCGTGTTGCTGCAAGAATACTGCCTTTGATCGGTCGTAGCGGCATAATGCCGTGCATAGAAAACCCCATGCCGGACATCAGCCTAGAAACCGTTGCGGCGTCCGGATGGCGTAACCCGGATGGATTAATCCATATCGATGATTTGCTGGCCTTTGTACATGCCGGTTTTGCGGCATACATGGTGCGGGCGAACCAGTTCGCCTGTGTGCTTGTCTTCAACCACAGCTTCGCTGGTCAGCGCGTGATGCGAACGGCGCATGTTGCGGCGGGATTTCGATGTTTTCTGCTTTGGAACAGCCATGGCTTCATACTCTTTCTGTCTTTTGTATTTCGTCTTTGAATTTCTGTGTCTTACCCGCGCACATGCCAAAACGGCGCAGGGCTTCATTACATAACCAAAAAGCCCCTATCGCGCAAGGAAAAACAGTGTTGTTATTCACCGTTTCCGCTTATTTGGCAAGCCTTGCGTGGCTTTAAAGCGTTATATCATACCGATTTTGAGTCATTTTACAAATTATGTAAACAATAACCCCATTTACCACCAATTCGACATACCGGGGGTACGACTTCTGACGGAAGATCCCGGATCCATACGAGGCGCTTTCACAGCTTTGGGTTCTGCCTCTGGCTTTGGCTTCTCGACAGATGCGGGCTGTTTTAACGGGGACTGTGGATGGGATCCGAAAGATACCATCTTGTTCAGTTTAACAGTCAGCTTACCTTTTTTCATGGCGGGGCCTTTTAGGGTTTCAGCGTCAGTTTCTTGTGTCCTTGCTTGACCTTCTGATAACCAGACTCCAACCCTTCCAGTTTCCGATACGGATTGGCAGGCGCTGGCTGTCCTTTTTCACGTACCGAGACAGAACCGAATTCAGCGGCAATCTCGGGTGGTGATTCTAGATGGTGTATCGCTTTGGACACGACGAAAATATCATTCGCCTCCCCGTCCGTCAACTTGGCCATTTCAATCGCAAAATCTTTTAGCACAGAATGCGCGCGCAACCTCTGCGGCATCTTTCAAAATATTGCGTAACAAGTGTTCATCTAGATTGTGAGGATAAAAGAACGTTGCGGCTGGACATAACAATCAAGCCTCTTCTTTACGGTCTTTGTTTTTAAGCGTTTCCAGCACCTGAAACGGATTAGGCTTACCGGGTGTGCCTGTTTCTTTGAGCTGGGCGGCAAGGCTAACGCCGGGTGCGCGTGGATACGGATCCAGCTCCAGCGACAAGTATTGCGCAACAGCTTCACCCATATCGATCATACCGTTGGAAACAATTTCTGCTGCTTCCAAATCATCGCCCAGCGTAAAGCCGACATCTTCCGGCAGGTCTTCTCCACCCTCGGTAAAGTAAGTATCAAATTTTGCGTCGATATGCACGGGCACATCCTGCAATGACACCACACATACCTGCACAGCATCGGCAGAAAACGTACCATCAATCCGCACCATGCCACCGGGCACGCGACGAATGTTAATGCTTGCTTTAAGATCACGCAGACCACGCAAACCGAAGCGCGTAGCGAGCAATGCGCACTCTGCTTCTTTCGCATCTATTTTTTCGGTACGTGTTTTACCCGGCGTGATGCCTTCAATCGCAATCAGGCGGGAAAATTCAGGCGGTGTATTCTGAGGCTGTATTGTCATTTTATGTATCTTTACGGGCTGCGGCGCTTGTTTATTTTTGACCTGATTACACTATTTTTAAGCTGGATACAAAAAGAATTTCCCTATTATCCGGTTTTGGCGTTGTTTTCAGGGCTTTGTGCGCGTATAAAAGACAACGATAATACCGATTTTCACCCCTTGATGAAGGTTTTCAGGATGATCCACATCCCTGTCAAAAAACTTGCTTTGCTGGCCGGCACGGGCCTTTTGGCCCTGCACATGGCTGCTTGCACGCCCACGATCGAAACACGTGGCAATCTGCTCTCGGCTACCAAGCTGGAACAGATTTCACCTGAAACGTCTATTCAGGCCGATGTCGCACGCCTCTGGGGCCCGCCGACAACCGTCTCTCCTTTCGATCCGAAAATTTGGTACTACATCGGCGAGACAACTTCACAAAAAGGCATTTTTGAAGCCGAGGTGGACGAGCGCCAAATTATCAAAGTCACCTTTGACGAAAACAATACCGTCACAGAAATTGCCGCCATTGACCCCAAGCAAGCCCGCGAGGTTGATTTTAGCGACCGTCGTACGCCAACAGCCGGGCGTGAATTCACCGCCTTTGAACAATTTGTCGGCAACCTTGGCAAGTTCAACAACAACATCAAAACGCAAAAAGCAAAAATCCCCGGCATGTAAAAAACAGCCCGCTTAAAAATCTTTTTGTTTTCTTTTACGGATCACAAAATACAAAAAACCCCTCCGGCATACCGGAGGGGTTTTTGTTTGTCGGGACAATTCCCTACGGTAATTAACCGTTGAGAATTTTCGCCATGACGGCCACCAGCAAGATTGCCACGATATTGGTAATCTTGATGAGCGGGTTCACAGCGGGGCCTGCCGTATCCTTGTAGGGATCGCCAACAGTATCACCCGTGATCGAGGCTTTGTGCGCTTCGGAGCCTTTGCCGCCGTAGTGACCTTCCTCGATGTATTTTTTCGCGTTATCCCAAGCACCGCCACCGGAGGTCATGGAAAGAGCCACGAAAATACCTGTGACGATTGTACCAACCAGCATAGCGCCTACAGCCTGGAAACCAGCGGCAACAGTGCCGTCCACTTTCCAAACAATGTAGAACAGTACAACTGGTGACAATACTGGCAGCAACGACGGAACAATCATTTCCTTGATCGCTGCTTTTGTCAGCATGTCAACGGCACGGCCGTATTCAGGCTTGGATGTCCCCTTCATAATACCGGGGATTTCTTTCAACTGACGACGTACTTCCACCACGATCGATGCCGCAGCGCGACCAACAGCGGTCATGCTCATAGCAGCGAACAGGTACGGCAACATACCGCCGATGAACAGACCGATAATAACAAAGGGCTCGTTCAACGGGAAAGTAACCGTCATGTCGGGGAAGTAGTGCTTCAGCTCTTCGGTAAAGGCCGCGAAGAGAACAAGGGCAGCCAGACCGGCAGAACCGATGGCATAGCCTTTTGTTACAGCTTTCGTGGTGTTACCGACAGCATCCAGCGCATCCGTGATCGTACGTACCTTTTTCGGCAGTTCGGACATTTCAGCGATACCGCCTGCGTTATCTGTCACAGGACCGTAAGCATCCAGCGCAACAATCATACCAGCCAAGGCCAGCATGGTGGTTGCCGCGAGGGAAATACCGTACAGACCAGCATAAAGATTAGCCAGGTAGATACCGATAGAAATCACAATCACCGGCAGCGCGGTTGCTTCAAGCGAAACAGCCAGACCCTGAATGATGTTTGTGCCGTGACCAGTTTCCGATGCTTGCGCAATGGATTTAACCGGACGGAACGCTGTGGAGGTATAGTACTCCGTGATCCATACCAGTGCCGCTGTCACGCCGAGACCGACGAGTGCGCAATAGAACAGATCCGTACCTGTAACAACGGTGCCTTTTACCAGCTCGACTGTACCTTCCAGGCCACCCAGCATATAGCAGATGGACCAGTAGATCAGGCCCGCAGAAGCGATACCTGTTACAATCAGACCTTTGTAAAGTGCGCCCATGATGTTCTGGCTGCTGCCCAGGCGTACAAAGTACGTACCCAGAATAGATGCCACGATACAAACGCCACCAATCAACAGCGGCAGTTCCATCATTGCTTTGATGTTTTCATCGATAAATACGCTAGACGCGATGAGCATGGTTGCCACAACGGTTACAGCATATGTTTCGAAAAGGTCAGCCGCCATACCAGCGCAATCGCCTACGTTGTCACCAACGTTATCAGCAATCACAGCAGGGTTACGCGGATCATCTTCCGGCAGGTTGGCTTCAACTTTACCGCAAAGGTCAGCACCAACGTCTGCGCCTTTTGTAAAGATACCACCACCCAGACGGGCGAAGATGGAAATCAACGACGCACCAAAACCGAGGGCAACGAGTGCTTCCAGTACTTCACGGCCGCCAACATCGCGCGACAGCAAGAAGAAGTAGTAGCCAGCCACGCCCAAAAGGCCGAGACCAACAACCAGCATCCCTGTAATCGCACCGGATTTGAATGCGATGGAGAGTGCTTCTTTCATGCTTCTTTGTGCAGCATCTGCGGTGCGGACGTTTGCACGTACAGACACGTTCATGCCCACATAACCGGCAATACCGGAAAGAACGGCACCAATCGCGAAGCCGATGCCGACCAGTTGGCCGAGTGTCATGCCCAAGATAATGGCAACAACAACACCGACGCCGGCGATAGTTGTGTACTGGCGGTTCAGGTAAGCGCTGGCACCTTCTTGTATGGCTGCTGCAATTTCCTGCATCCGGGCGTTACCAGAGCTTGCGCCCATCACCTGGAAACCAGTAATCACACCGTACAGAAGTGCAAGCACACCGGAACCCAGAATAATTGTTTGGATATCCAACATTGATTGCTTCCTCGTTGTGTTAAGTCGTGGTTATGTTTTTTTTCATGTTTCCGACAGAATTTTGCTGACGCAAGAATCTTCCTGACGGTCTCTTTGACGTTTGAGTTGGGTGAACATGCCTAAAATTCAGACCCATAGCAAGAGCCCCTTGCCATAGCGAGAAAGAAAATAACAAGGTCGTGCCCCCAAAGACACGATTGATGATTTACAGAACATTACCTAAGGATGATTTTTTTGTGAAAATTAAGGACTTTCAATGACGCCACTGACGTTTATATTATCCATAAATATTCGTCGCGTTCTTTGTCCAGTTTGATTATTTCAGGTTATTAATCTTTCCGCGCCCCAGCAGGCACACGATCATATAACGTAACGTGGCAAGAATGGGATATACCCACCGTGCGCGCCGTTCATTGCGAAACAAAGCCGCCATAGACTTATTGAAAAAATTTGAACGTGTCGTCAAAAGGGACAAATACACCATCGCCTGATGGCCGAAGTATAGTTGCCCCCCCTGCTTAACAACCATGCCCTTATCAAGGTCATGGTTGGCCGCTGTCACTTCTTTTTTGAAATCACTGTCCGTTCTGGCATCCACCAGATGCACAGTCAAATTTTCACGTAAACGCACCATACGCACATAACGGCTACAAAACGGGCACTCGCCGTCATATAAAATCCATATTTCGTCTTTACTGGTCATGTGCTGCTACCTCGTCACATAAAGGATATAGCGCCTTTTTTGAGGTAATCGACCATATATGCGGCATGGTTTCGATCTCGAGCTGGGCTCTTTCTGGATATTTCAACAATTTGCACATGCCGCGCATATGATGTTTTTGCATGTCCGATCCTGCTACGGAAGCTGCCGCAGA
Source organism: Alphaproteobacteria bacterium (assembly GCA_041743265.1). Taxonomy (GTDB): domain Bacteria; phylum Pseudomonadota; class Alphaproteobacteria; order Micavibrionales; family UBA2020; genus UBA2020. The sequence goes on from JBGTNC010000251.1 coordinate 5,708, forward strand.
CACACGGAAAATGCCATGTGCCAAAGCGTTTGCGCCTATGTCCGTACTTATATCATTTTGAAGTACTTCATCCGGTAAAAAGGACATATCTTCCTCCTTGTCCACCAATACCCTGACATTCGGCAGACACCCGCAATACAGCTTAAAAGACGGCAAATCCCCCCATGCGCCAAAAGAGCCCATCCCTGGCATGAAACAAAACAACACAATTGCAAGGGCCACAAACGGGCGTTTGATGTTTTCGCGTACAAGTAACGGGCGATCATTATTCCAAAACAACACGACGGCCAAGGCATAGATACAAACATTCCACAGCCAGACAATCATGCCCCATTTATGCAACATCAGACTGGCCAGCACCACAAACAGCATACAAGACGCCATTAAAACGCCATAGCGCCGCGTTTTTGGAAACAACAAAGCCAGCCCGATAGAGAGTTCAAAAAACGGTACCACAAGGGCCAAGAGAGAAGTAAACGCTGTGCTCGTAGGGAGCCAACTGCTCACAAACCACGGAAAAATTGAAAAAACGAAAACAGTGTTAATTTTATGAATACCCGCCCAGAAATAAATCCCGATCGTCATAAAACGCAATGAATCCGCATTGTTCTCTGTCGCTGTGGCAGGCATAAGCCCTATCATCAACATCGAAAAATTATACATGTACATATATGGATTCCAGCGGAACTCATCCCCCAGCACCCAAAAAATAAACACCAGCGGCGGGATCAAACACAGCCGTCTGTAACGCGGAAAAAAGAATAAAACGCCGCAAGTCGCTATAACAAAAAACAATAACCCGCTTTCGGCCCAAACGGGCAAAGCGGGCAGATTCACCAAAGGATAGACATCAAAAACCAGACGTTGATTGAACCACAAAGGCCAAGAGACAACCAATGTCATCGCAATCGCGAGAGCCGTTAGTCTTGTCAGCAGCCGTATCGCCGCCTCGGCATCAGGGGCTCCGATTTTCAGGCCTATTTCCTCAAGTCGGGTCAAGAACAAAACAAGCCTCCATATGTCAATAATAAGCGTTATTTATGCACCCAGCCCCCCCTCTGTCAAGCAACACACATATCACCGTTTCCATATTTTTTAAGCATAATAGACCTTTGAAAACAGACGCCTAAATGCTAAAAAGAACTGTTCAATGTGACCATTGCCATTATACGTACAAACCCTTCTGCGCTAGACATCTGTCGAGGCGCAAAATGGCATCCGGACAATAAAAAGGATAGCTGACGTGACAACAGATAACACCGCCTCCAAGCACGGTATTGCGCCCATCACGATCGAAGAGGAAATGCAAAAATCCTACCTCGATTATGCGATGAGCGTGATCGTCAGCCGCGCCCTGCCCGATGCGCGCGATGGCTTGAAACCCGTGCATCGCCGTATTTTGTACGCTATGCGCGAAGGCGGCTACGACAGCAGCAAACCTTACAAAAAATCTGCCCGTATCGTCGGTGAC
>JBGTNC010000252.1:0-22859 GCA_041743265.1 Alphaproteobacteria bacterium
ATTTCTTTGGCGAGCACAATGCCGCCGGGTGGCACAGAATCCAGCGCGATATAGGGCAGGTCCATGAGGATGCGGATCAACCGGTTGCTGACCGCTTCCACATCATCAATCCGTGCTGCAATGTATTTGTCTTTGAGCGCGCGGAACTGGTCGGTCAGTTCCAGCATCACACGTTCGATTGCGCTTTCGGCATTTACTTTTTCATCGGCGATGCGTTTATGTACGCCGCGCACAAGGCGCGAACCTGAAAGCATGGCCAGATGCGCATCCAGCAGCAAGCTGATCTCTTCGGCGGCGGTTTCGGGTAGCTTGCTGGATTGCTCTTTCAGCTCCCCCAATTCGCGCTGGGCTTGCAAGACGGCGGTATCAAAACGCAATTGTTCGGGCTTGATGCCTGCATCATCCAGCGCAATCAGCGGCACGCGCGGGCGCTCCACCTGCACCAGAAAAGCGGGGCCGATGGCAATGCCGTAGGACACACCGATGCCGCGCATTGTTTTTTCGCGCATCGGTTGGGTCATCTACATATCCTCGTCAAAGCGGCGTGAAATAAGTTCTTCTATCGCTTGCAGGGCCGCTTCTGCTTTGTCACCCTCGGCGGAAATGCGCACGGTGCTGTCAAGACTTGCCGATAGCATCAACAAGCCCATGATAGACGTGCCGCAAACTTCCATGTCGTCTTTGCAGACGGTGACATCGACGCCCAATTCCTCGACCAGCCGCACAAATTTGGCAGCGGCGCGGGCATGAATGCCGCGGCGGTTAACAATCGTGACTGTTTTTTCAATCTTCGCCGTCACGGTTTTAATCCGCCCGCAAAAGGGCTGTCGCCACGTTGATATATTTACGACCCGCTTCTGCTGACAGCTCCGCTGCTTTTTGCAGCGTTTCTGTCTGGCGCACGGATGCCAGCTTGATCAACATCGGCAGATTGATACCCGCCAAGGCTTCCACATTTTTTTCTGACGTTGCGGAAATAGCCAGATTGGACGGCGTGCCGCCAAACATATCCGTCAGCACAATCACGCCTTTGCCCGTATTAACTTCTTTGATTTTCTGGATGATTTCCTGATGCTTTTGTTCCATATCATCTTCCGGCGCCATACAGACAGCGGCGATCTGTTCTTGCTTGCCCACCACATGTTCCATGACGGCAATAAATTCCACAGCCAATTGACCATGCGTGACAATGACAAGACCGATCATGCTTTTTTCCTTTTTTGTGTTGTTTGTTTTTTAGCAGCACCCGCCGGGGCTTTTTTGGCCGTGCCAATATCTCCCTGCTGGCGTGCGGCCCAACCCGCCAGATCGCGGTGGCGCACTTCAGCGGGATAGCCTTCACGCCGAAACCATTTGCCCAATTGTTCTGCGGTAAAGACAGAACGATGCCGCCCGCCTGTGCAGCCGATCGCAACCGTTAAATAATGCCTGCCTTCACGTTCGTAATGCGGCAGCAGTGGCGCAATCAAGCCAGTCAGGTTTTTAAAAAATTCTTTGTATGTTTTATCGCGCCCGACTTTATCGGCAACGGGTTTATCAAGGCCTGACAACGGGCGTAGCAAAGGATCCCAATGCGGGTTATCAATAAACCGTACATCGAAAACCAGATCGGCTTCGCGCGGCAAACCGTTTCTGAACCCGAAAGAGGTAATAAACACCGCAACACCCGGATCTTCTTCCAAGCGGAAGTAACCCGATAAAATGCGCTTCAAATCCTGCGGGCGCAGGCCGGAAGTATCAATCACATGGTCCACCGCTTCGCGCACGGGCAGCATTAATTGACGCTCCATCGCGATACCATCGCTGACGGGGCGATCTACCGCCAAGGGATGTACGCGGCGCGTTTCAGTGAAGCGCTGTTGCAATACATCGTCTTGGCAATCCATGTACAGCAAACGAATGGACAGATTTTTAACCTTGCGGAGCTTTTCAACTTCGGCGACCAGTGCGGCCCCACTGAAATCCCAAGCACGGCTGTCAATACCGACCACCACCGGCGTTTCACCGCCTGCACTGGCGGTCAATAATGGCTCCAGCAGTGCAATGGGCAGGTTATCGACGGCCTTATAGCCCATATCCTCCAGTGTTTTCAGGGCAGATGAATGCCCCGCACCTGACAGCCCCGTGACCAAAAGCACCTGCCGCTTGCGCGGCTGTGTCGTTTTTGGAAGGTTTTTGGCTGTCACAGGCTTTTTCATGCGCCTATTTTACAATCATTTTCGGGTGATGGACAACCATCATCGCGGCGCGAATTTTATCGCAAGCGGAAGCATCAAAGGCATGCAGCTTTACCATGGGCAGGGAAATACCGAAAATATCCAGTGTTTCCCATTCCGGCAAACGCGGCACATCGGCCCGCGCCACCAAATCCACGACCAACCGCACAGAAGACGGCACGGTTTCCGGATAACGCAAAAGCCCCAGCCCGCGCACTTCCATCAAACCACGGATGGCATCAACGCTGCCTGCAAAAACGCTGTCTTGTCGGCGTTCCAGCTCTACCTGATCATCCGAAATCAACTCGGCCCCACCTGCTATCAAGCGAAAGGCCAAATCTGATTTACCGCTACCTGACGGGCCGCGAATAAAAACAGCGGAAGACGCATAGCCCGTGCCATGTAACAAAACAGCTGTGCCATGGCGGATGGTACGGTTTGGCGACATTCCGACTGGCGTTTGTTTCATAACTGATCCCCGTTGACCTTCAAGGCATGACCGACAAGATACAGCGAGCCGGAAATCATCACGCGTTGTGGCGTTGTATGTGTAGCGACCAACTGCGCCAAGGCTGTTTGTATATCGGGAGTTGTGCTCACGGCATCAAAACCGCTCATGTTTTGCAGCAATCCGGCAACGTCGGCGGCGGCCACCATCGGTGCATCAATCGCAAAATCCGCAACGGTTGTGCTTATGAAAAGCCCCGCCAAACGCGCGTAAAAGCCATGCGTATCTTTTTTATCTTTATAGGCCGTCACCAGATGCACAGGCATATCTGCGCCGAAGCTGCGGATATGCGCGGCCAATACATCGGCACCGCTGTCGTTATGCGCGCCATCCAGCCAGAGCTCCCACCCTTGCGGCAACATATCGGCCAGCACGCCGTGGGTTAGCTTTTGCATCCGGCCCGGCCAGCGCACGTGTTGCATGGCGCGCGATAAAATCTCACCCGTGCAAATATCCGCAAAACCGCCCACTTCCAGCGCCGCAATGGCGGTTGCGGCATTCAATAACTGATGATGCCCGACCAAGGCTGGTAGCGGCAGGGATACATGCAGTGATTGACTGCGATATTCAAAACCCGTGGGCGTTGGCATCACAAAAAAATCACGCCCCGCTTGCAACAACAGGCTTGCCTGTTTTACGGCGGCATCTTTGGCAAATAAGGATTCCAGCGCTTCATCGGACTGGGGTGCCACGACGACAGGGCAACCTTGTTTGATGATGCCCGCTTTTTGTTTGGCAATGGCGGGCAACGTATCGCCCAGCACACGCATGTGGTCGAAAGAGATGCGCGTAATAATACTGGCGGCAGGTTGCGGCACCACGTTGGTCGCATCCAACGTACCGCCGAGCCCTGTTTCCAGCAGCACGGCATCTGCCGGATGACGCGCATAGGCCATGAAAGCAAGCGCTGTAAAAAACTCGAAGAACGAAATCTCTTGCGGATTGGCTGTTTTTTCAAGCTCTGCAATCAACGACAGCAAAAGATCATCCGAAATCTGGCGACCGTTTAAAACAATACGTTCCGAAAACCGCACGAGATGCGGGGAGGTAAAGCGATGCACCGTTTTGCCGGCTGATTCAAAAATCGCCTGCAAAAATGCAACGGTCGAGCCCTTGCCGTTTGTACCCGCCACATGAAAAACCGGCGGCAGGGATAAATGCGGATTACCCAATTCGGACAGCAATGCCGAAAAACGGTCCAGCCCCGCTGGCAAATGCGGCGGGTATGTCTGGCGGATGCGGTTGAGTGTTTCTTCCACCAGCGGATGCGGGGAATAATTCCATTGCATAGCGTGCGGCATCGCTGAGACGGAGGCGGATACAGCAGAAGACGGCGCGGAGCCTGTTTGTTTAGAATTTGGCAACCGGACCTCCCGGCAGAAAAGATGCTGATTAAACGCCGATATCGTCTTCGGATGCCTGTACCTGCGTGGCCGCAATGACCGCGCTGTTGCTGACTTTGCCGGTACGTTTTTTACCGGATGCTTCGCGGGCAGGTTTCATCAAAAGCTGGATGATCGTGGCAATCTTCTCGCGCAATTCACTACGCGGCACAACCATGTCCACCATGCCATGATCCAGCAGGTATTCTGCGGTCTGGAAACCTTCGGGCAAGGAGGCACGAATGGTTTCTTGGATAACACGACGTCCGGCAAAGCCAATTTGCGCGCCGGGTTCTGCAATGTGCAAATCACCCAACATGGCAAAAGACGCACTGACGCCGCCTGTGGTGGGGTCTGTCAACAAAACGATATACGGCAGGTTTGCATCTTTCACCATCTCCACCGCAATGACGGAGCGTGGCATTTGCATGAGCGACAACATGCCTTCTTGCATCCGCGCGCCACCCGATGCGGGGATGACGATAAACGGTGCCTTGAGCATGACAGCCAAACGTGCCGCCGTGACCAAGCCATCACCCACAGCCGCCCCCATGGAGCCGCCCATAAAACTAAAATCAAAAGCGGCGATCACTGTCGTCTGCCCGCCGATCATGCCCTGGCCCACGACGATGCCGTCTTTACGGTCGGTGGTGGCCTGTGCATCTTTCAAACGGTCGGTATATTTTTTGCGGTCACGGAATTTGAGCGGATCGACAATCGCCTTGGGCAGATCGACCTGTTGATAATCACCGCCATCAAACAGCATGGCCAGACGGTCCAATACCGCCATGCGCAGATGGTGCCCGCAGTGATGGCACACATTCAGGTTTTTTTGCAGTTCCTGATGGTGCAGCATCGCCTCGCATCCCGGGCATTTCTGCCAGAGATTATCGGGTACGTCTTTTTTAACAGACATCAGCGCCTTGATCTTGGGGCGCACAAAATTGGTGATCCAGTTCATGGTTACGTCAAATCCGTTGTTGAGCCTTTAAAGCCATGCGTTTTTAACACGCACAGCGCGCTGCCGTCACTTGAATAATTATTTTCATAATTTTTAAGGCCGTCAGATTAAGCAGCTTTTGGCTGTAAACTGGCCAATATATCGCCCGCCGCCTGCACCGGGTCTTTCGCCTGCGTGATGGGGCGGCCAATGACCAGATAATCAGCACCTGCTTTGGCGGCATCCATCGGCGTCATGATCCGCTTTTGATCATCTTGCACATGGCTGGCGGGGCGAATACCCGGCACGACCAGCTGGAACGGTGTTGTGATAGCTTGACGCAGCAGGGTAATTTCTTGCGGTGCGCAGATAGCGCCGCCCAAACCGGCTTCCGCCGCCAATTTACCAAGCCGCACGACCTGATCGGACGGGGACGCATCAACCCCCAAAGCCGCCAGATCTTTTGCATCCATATGTGTCAGCACCGTCACGCCCAAAAGGCAGGGTGCAGGATGACCTGTTTTTGCCTGTTCGTCTGCTGCCGCCAGCACCGCTGCGCGCATCATATCGCGTCCGCCGCTGGTATGGATCGTTAAAAAATCAACGCGCAGCTTCATGACAGCACGCACCGCAGAGGCCACGGTATTGGGAATGTCGTGCAGTTTTAAATCCAGAAAAATCTTTACATCATCGCCTGCCATGTCGCGGATGGCAGAAACGCCTTGCGGCCCTTCGGCGATGAAAAATTCAAGCCCCAGTTTCAGATGCAGCGGCAGACCCGCAAAGCCGGATACCAGTTTTTTGGCATCGGCCAATGTATTCGTATCAATCGCGCAGAAAATGCCGGGGGTTGAGGTCATGACTATTCATCCTAATCCGGCGATACGCCTTTAAATGTTGATACCTTTTATTTATTCAATTTCGAAGACAGCATCGACTTCAACCGCCGCACCCAGCGGCAGCGATGCCACACCAACCGCAAAACGCGCATGGCGCCCTGCATCGGCCAGCGCGCCCACAATCAGGTCAGATGCGCCGTTGATGACTTTGGGATGGTCGGTAAATTCAGGCAAGCAAGCCACAAAACCACCCAGTTTGATGCAGCGTGTGATGCGGTCGAGATTGCCACCAAGGGCAGCTTGGGCTTGCGCCAAAATATTGATCGCGCACAAGCGGGCGGCTTCTTGCCCTTCTTCCAGATTAACGGTGCTGCCCAGATGACCTTTGATCATCTGCCCGTCTGCATTCACCGGCAACTGGCCAGAGACAAACAGCGTATTGCCCGTGATGACGTAAGGCACATAACTGGCAACCGGCACGGCGGGTGCTGGCAAAACAATACCTAAGCCTTGCAGGCGTTCGGTGACAGTTTGATTTTTCGAGGCGGTCTGGGACATAGAAAAGCTCCTTTGGCCAGAAGCCTAAAGGAGCTTGAAGATCGGTTCAATGATTAAAACCGCGCTTTACTTAACGCCGAAATCTTTCAGGTTTACGGCAGCGCCTTGCGCCCATTCCTGTTTCACGGAAACAGCAGCGCCCGTTTCTGTGCCCCGCGGGAAAGCGCGGCCAAAATCTTGGCGAATATCGGAGAATTTACCTGCGGCCCAATCTGCGCTCAGGATTTCCGGCAACCAGGCATCAAAATCAGTGCCGTCATTTTTGTTGTCTGTACCCATGTTCTTCTCCTAAGCGATGATTCTGGTAACAGCTATAGAATGTCATATCTTCCTTAATTATATCCTAATTCCGGTTTTTGCGCCGTATCCACACGAAAATTCATATTAAGCTATTGATTTATATACACTTTATTCTACAGATTTTATGCAGAAGCTGCTCCGTTTTTCATATTTATTGATTTTTGCCTACTCTCCTATATAATAATGTTTCAAGAAATAAAACAGCGGCCGTCAGAGCCGCGATTCTTTTATAAAGACAGCATCGGGACCATACGGGGGATTGCAGCGGATATGCTCGGCAAATTTTTCAATCGCAATAGCAGCAAGACGCCCGCAGCGCTTTCCGCACAGGATCAGGCACTCGTCAATTCATCTTTGTTTCCCACCATAGAATCCAACCAACGAGATGACGCAAAAAAACTGATTGCGAAAGGCGCCGATAAAAACGCGCGCAATTCCAGCCAAGACACACCACTGATCGTCGCCGCCCGCGAAGGGGTTTTGGAGATGGTGGATTATTTCCTGTCGCTCGACGTGGATTTAAAAGCACAAAATCATTTCCAGCAAAATGCCCTGCTGGTCGCGCTGCGTGAACATCATGAAGATGTTGCAATCCAGCTGATTACCGCAGGCGTGCCGGTGAACGTGACAGATAAATTCGGGCTATCGCCGATGTACCTGACCGCCCAAGACGGGCGCGAAAAAACCATCAAACTACTGGTGGCTGCGGGTGCTGATGTCAATACAGCCAATAAAGACGGCTGCACATCACTCAACATCGCGGCTGGCCTTGGCCACATGCGCGCTGTGGACGAACTCATATCCGCCAAGGCGGATGTAAACATCGGCGACAAACACGGCTGGACGCCCTTGATGCGTGCCGTCAATTTAGGCAATCAAGCAATGATCCAGAAACTGCTGAATGCAGGGGCTGACTTGCGCGCGCAAAACAAAGAAGGCGAAAGCATTCTGGACGTTGCCCGCATGCAAGGTAAAAAGGAAGTGATTGATATCATCGAAAAGAAACTGGCCGCCGATGAAGATGCGCGCTATGCCCCGATTGTGAAAGGCACGCTGCGCGAGGTCAAAACCATCAAAACCATTTCATTCAAGCCCCGCACGCCCGTGGGCTGATTTTACCCCGCCGTTTTGCGTGGCGTGGCGCGTTGTTCGCGTGCGCGGTCTTCTTCTTCTTCGGCAAAAAGAGACGTTTCCCATTTTTGCGGCAAAAGGTTGGCAGGGTGCAACAGTGATGCACCTTCACGCCATAGGCTCAGACGTTTCACACCCAATTCCCAGCCCAGCAAAATCAGCCTTTGCACATCTTCGATGGCCACATGATGATCCAGCGACAGGGTTTGCGACACAGCCCCTGACAAAAACGGCTCGACCGCCGCTTGCATACGAATTTGCGCTTCTGCCGATACACGGCGCACGCCAAAACCACCCGGCAGCAAACAATCAAACACCGCCAGATGATCGGGCGATAAATGCGGCGCGCCTTCAATCGTCAACGCACCACAGGCATAAAGATTAGCAGCATCAATATCATCTTCGTTAAAACCGAGAGCGCCCAGAAAATCGTCGTTATACACCACAAAATCATCAAAGGCCGCACCCAGCGTCCAGCGGTTGAAGGCATAGCCGATATGCTGCGCGGCAGGCAGGGCTTTTTCAACAGCGGCAATCGCCTCGACCGACAATCCTTTGGCGGCAAGTGTTGCGTGGTTGATGGCAGGCGCATCCAACAGCGTGCCATGGCCCACAACATAGGCGTAAATATCTTCGATCTGCGCGATGCTATAGCCCAAACGCTTGAGCCCTTGCATGACGGCGGGGTTGATTTTTTTACCGTAGAGGGCTGCGGTATCCACGCTATCGCCAAAAAATCCTTCGAAACGGATAAGGCCTGCTTCAGGTGCCACATCACGCGCGGTGGTACCCAAGATGCCTTGCACGGCAAGCGGTGTTGCAAGCCCCGTCAGGTGACAATGACGGAAGCCTTGTTCCTTACCCAAGGCATAGGCTTTATCCCAAATATTTTTAACCGCCACGGCCAAGGCAGGGTCTGGCGATAAGGCGGGGTTCAGCGCGACAGGTCTGCGCATAACGCCTTTGGCAGCGCCACGTGCACCCGCCAAGATCGCCATTTTATCTTTCATGACCGACAAATGTGTAGCGGCATCCGCTGCGTAATCATCGCATGCGCCAATGCTGTCTGCCATTTCGGCGGAAGCAGCAAGAGCGGCCCCCGTAACCAAGGCCGTTGCCAAAGCCCCCAGCGTCTGGCCCGGAATACTTTCATAAGCAAGACCTGCGCCCATCAACAAACCAGCAAGGCCGCTATAGCCAATGACCACAGGACGGCTTGTGTGTGATTTGGGGGAGAATTTCCCTTGCGCGAAAGAGGCTTCCAGCGCCACCAGCAAAAGCCTTGTGACCGCGATGGTTTTATCTGCATCAATCATCGCGCTTGCGGTTTTATCTGTGGTTTTATCAGCAAGCGCAGTTAAATTCAAAACACCCGCAGGGGCTTCGGTATCTGGTGTAAAAACAAGGCCACCTTGTGCGGCAGGCGCCAGACCTTCGGCAGCCCCTGCGCTATCGCGGAAGAATAAATGCGGCAGGCCCGATGACCAGACAGCTTCGCCCAGAGTATCCCACAAGCGCGCAGCATCGGCGTGTTGTTTGGCTTGCCCTGCTTCCACCAGCAAAAATCCATGACCTGTCAGCGCGGTTTCGATAAATTCATCGGGGGCTGATAATACAATATTCATAGCGGCCAACGGATCCGCATCGGCAGACCTGTCGTATTGGCGGATATTTTCAAACCCTTGCTCTGCAAATGACAGGGCGCGGTACAAAACAGATTCAGGCGCACCCGCCGCACGCGCTTCGACCAGCGCGCGGGACAAGCGGGTATTAAAAGCAGGATCAAACCCGCGCACGCCATCGCGGTCGCAAGCGTCCATCACCAGATGCGATGCTGTATCCAGCATTTTACGGCCAAGGTCTTCGGCGACATGCGATACTTCAGCTTGTACAGCCGCCGTTGCCAGCTCCAGCCCTTGGGATAGCTCCACTGGTACCGTCACCGTCAACGGTGGCGCGGTTGGATGATCCAGCGCTGCCCAAGCCCCCAGCAAACGCAACCGTTTGGGTAAATCGGCATAGGGTGTATCAGCGGCGATATGAATGGCGCCCAGCGGCACATCGCGCGGGGAGAAATCTTTGGGCAAATCTGCCAGTCGCTCTGCTGGAATATAAGCGGGTGCATCCACCACACCATAAGCCCAGCCAAGGCCTGCTTGCGCCAACAGGCTTGTTTCCACCAGTGCAATCCGGTGCAACATGACATAGCGCAGCTCATCAAAAAACACGCGGGCGTCATCCGCACCATCAAACAGACCGGCATGGTGGGCTTGATAGGCAAGGCTGCCCGCCACACGTGTCAGTACATCGCGGATGTCGCGCTCGTACACGGGGGCGGTATCGTCTGCTGGCTCTGCCACTTTGGGCCAGAGAAATTCGGGCGTGCCAGATTCAGTCTGTGGGCGCACAACGGGAGGGAGTGGCCGGGGGCAGAAAATATCGGCCACCAATGTTTCTACCGCCGCACTGCCCCAGTCTTGCGGCACAGTCACCGTATCGCCCGCATCTGTGGTCAGACGGCGATAGGAGACCGTATCGAACGGGTCTAGCTCGGAAGTTGTATAAATACGGTCGAAACGCAACGCGCACCTTCTGTAAAATAAGCGCTCATAGAATCCGGATCAGGGAATATATACGCATAGGCCACACATTGGCATAGGCGATAGGGTCGATCAATAAACGTTTTTCCCGCAAGGCAGTTCAGAAAATCGTTGCGATTTTAGTGTTATGGCGCATATTGTGGGCATCTAGAGGATTCTTCAACCAAAGGGCTTTATCATGGCCAATGTTTCCATATTCGGCGTTCTGTCCAATGTTTCGATGCTGCTGCACACCTTGATGTACGGCAAGAAAATGGGCGAGGACCATCTGGGCAACGTTTACTACCGTGGCAAACCCCGCCGTGGCCAAAAGCGTGAGCGCCGCTGGGTCATGTATAAAGACAAGCCCGAAGCATCACTAGTACCCGCGCAATGGCATGGCTGGTTACATCACCAGACAGACCATCTGCCCGATGAAAGCACCCAATACCGCAAAGAGTGGCAAAAGCCACACCTGCCGAATATGACAGGGACGGATGCCGCTTATCTGCCGCCCGGCCACGCCTTGAACCCCGGGCCGCGTGCCGCCAGCACCGCTGATTACACAGCATGGGAACCACCCAAATAAAAGCCAGCGACGATCTTTAAACACTCACCAATTTTTAAAATACCCGAGGATGACAATGAAAAGAAATTTTGTAGAAACCGCGATGGGCGCTGCCGTTTTATGTGCGGCTGTGGGTTTTGCCGTGTTTTTCCAGCGCAGCGTTGGCATCAATACAGCCGATGGCTACGAAATCACCGCCCAGTTCAGCAAGATTGACGGGCTGGATGCTGGCAGCCCCGTGCGCATCAGCGGCGTTAAAGTCGGCCGTGTTACAGCGTTTGAGCTGAACCACGATAATTACCAAGCTGTTGTGCGCATGCAAATCGACAACGATGTCAAAATTCCGGCCGACACAGCCGCGGTTGTGGCCAGTGCGGGTTTGCTGGATGGCAAGTTTTTGTCACTGGAACCAGGCGGCGATGATGTGATGATTGAACCAGGTGGATCCATTGAATACACCCAGTCCACACCGGGGCTGGAACAATTGCTGGGTCAGGTTATTTTCAGCCTGACAAAAGATGATAAGAAAGACGGCGACGCCGTTAACAAAGGCGGCACAGCCGTTGCACCCGTTACACCGTGAAACATCTAACCCGCACCTATCCCCTGTCCTTCTGTTTACTGCTGCTGGCGTTATTTGCCAGCACAACACCCGCCGCTGCACGCGAGATGGAAGATATGAGTGTGGTTGTCGTGCGTACGATTGATAAAATGTCGGCGCGCACCCATACCTTTGATATTCCGGTCGGCAAGACGGTTAAGTTTGGCAATTCGCTGTTTATCAAACCGCGCGCCTGCCGCCGTTCATCCCCGATTGACCAGCCTGAATCTGCTGCGTTTTTGCAAATTTGGGAACGCAAACCGCACGAAGATGAATCCCGCTGGATTTTTAGTGGCTGGATGTTTGCATCCAGCCCCTCGCTCTCTGCGATGGATCATCCGGTCTATGACGTTTGGGTGATTGACTGCAAAAAATCCGCAACGGCCGCAAAGCCACAGGATTTTTCTGCCGAGAGTGAGCCGGCGGTTGATCCTGAAACAGCCCCCAAACCCGCCGCAGACATGCCCGCCAACGAATAATCAGCACCCGTAAAAGACACAGGCAGCGCCAAGGCCGCTTGCAGTTTTTCATGGTAAACCGCACGTGGTATTTCAACACAGCCAAATTGCAATAAATGCGGATTGACGAATTGTGCGTCCAGCAACGTCAGCCCTTGTTTCCAGCATTGTGCCGCCAAATGCACCAAGGCCACCTTGCTGGCATCGCGCGCGGTTGAAAACATACTCTCCCCAAAAAACGCACCGCCGATAGACAAGCCATAAACGCCGCCCACCAGCTGCCCCTGTTTATCCCGCGTTTCTACGCTATGCGCGTAGCCCAGACGATGCGTTTCTACATAGAGGTCGATGATCTGGTCGTTAATCCACGTATCCCGCCGTGCTTCTGCGCAGGCGCGGATCACGGCATCAAAATCCTGATTAATCGTGACGTCATAAACACGCTGCAAAACCGTGCGTGCCAGACGTTTGGGCACATGAAATTTTTCAAGCGGTAAAATACCGCGCATATCCGGATCATACCAGCCAAGCCCCTCTGCGTGCCGTCCCTCTGCCATCGGGAAAACCCCCATGGCATAGGCCTGCAATAACATCTCGGGGGTAATTTCTTGCCGCATGTTTATTTACGGCGCTCATACCGGCGCGATACGCCGTTGACGGGCCAGATAATAAATTCGCGGTCATTCACATCATAGATAGTGATTGATCTCTCGGCCCTGCCCTCGATTGTGACGAAAATAGTTTTTTTGTCAGTCTTTTCCGCTTTTTCGACACGGTAGGTGGCAGGCAATTTACGCCCCTGATCGAGCGGCTTTGGCTTTGCGGCCTTGGTCTTGGCTTCTTCTACGCGGATTTGCTCTTCATCTTCGGCAGTCAGGAAATAACCGCGAGACGCGCTATCATCCGTTTTTTTAACCTCGGGTATTTCACGGCCCAACAGCACGCCATCACGCATAAAATTGAGTGTCAGAATATTATCGCGGCCGGCAGGGTCTGCTTTTTCCATCTGCGCCAAGGTGGCCGCTGAAAGACCATCCGTATTCAACCGCCATTCCCCCAACAACGGGTTACCCAATTGGCAAGCTGCCAATAACAACAACGCACATGACGCCATAAAAACACGTCCTGTATAATGCCGCCAATCTTGTTGTCCGAATTTTTGCATGCTGCCTGCTCCCCGCTTTGGCCGTAACCTGTACTGCGGATATCAGCATATCATATCTGCGCGCACTATCCGCAAGCGACGCGCAGCGGTTGTTCTTCTTCAAAAACATGGATGATACTGTATTCATCCCCATAACCCGGCGTGACCACAGCGCCCAACAGATCATGTTCCAGATAAAGGCCACCGACGTGTTCCACCAGCATGGGACGGCCCGGGCGAAAAGCGATACGCCCTACGGCATGGGCGAGGTTACCGCTGCGGGTTTCGCATAATCTGCGGGGGAACAGCACGGTTTTTGGGTGGGTGTAATCTTCGTATTTATATGTGGCCATGTCTTGATATCCGTCATTGTTGCAGTACAGCCCCGCACGCAAGGTCAGGGGCTTTATTTTCCCAAATAAGGAAAACAGCGGCGGATTTAATCTTATAAGTGTTAAGTTTTCGTTAACAATAAAAAGCCAGTAAATACAATCGCATTCTCATATATTCCGGAAAATATATAAACAGCGCTTATTTTAAACCCCGACTCAGCCAAAAGACTTCAGCAGTTTCAAGGTCAGGTTATCATCCACGGGGCGCATTTCTCCGCCGCGCACAGGCACATCATCGGCGGTGATGCCCGCACCATCCGGCACGTAGCCCCTTTGTACATAGAGCCGCTGCGCCGGCCCATAAGACGCATAAAGCCCGACACTGATACCAATATCCGTCTTGCCGGATTGCCGCGCAACCATCTCGCAACGCTCCACCAGCAGGGCACCGATGCCCTTGCGTCTTTGCGCGGGGATCACGTTCAAATCCTGAACTTCAGGAATATCCAAGCGCCGGAAAGGCTGATACAGCGGATACCAATTGAGTTGCACATAACCAACAGGCATGTCCACCACCAGTGCCAGAAAGATACGGCGGCTGCCTGCGGTTTGTTCGCGCAAACAACGTTCGAAATAATCGGCTTCGTGATGCGCGCCCATTTCTATTGCCATGTTTTGCAATAACGGCAGATCTGTCTGCAATGCATCGCGGATGTTTATGGTCATATCAAGGTTCCTGCCCTCTGCCTTGCGTCCGATCTGGACGCAATATCTCGCCCCTGCGGCAATTTTGTTTTATTCTAGGTGGCGGCGCAGGCTGCGTCACGAATTTTTAAAGGATAGCCGAATATGCCAGATATGCCGAATACAGATGAAACGCACGCTTGTTTACATTGTTATGTTCTGGATGGCAGCGGCGCAGCCCAGCCTGTCGATATTAAAACGCTGGCTGCCGATGATCCACGCCAGATCTGGATTCACCTGAATGCCCTGCATAAAGACACGCGCAAGCTGTTGAAAGATCAACTGGCACTAGATGCCACCGTTGTTAAAACATTGCTGGCCGATGAAACCCGACCGCGCGTGGAAGAAACCCAATATGGCAGCCTGGTCATGCTGCGCAGCGTAAACCACAACCCGGGGCCGGAGCCGGAAGATCTTGTGTCCTTGCGGCTCTGGGTCAGCGAAAACCGCATTATTACTGTCAGCCGCCGCCGCGCTTTGGCCATTGCCGATTTGCAAGACCGTTTCCGCGATGAACATGGCCCGCGTCAAATTGGGGAATTTCTAGCGATGCTGTGCAACTGCGTGAATGATGGCATTGAACCTGCCCTGCAAGATTTGGAAGAACGCATTGATACGCTGGAAGAATTATCAGGCGAGTCACCGGATGCGAATTTACGCAATGACTTATCATCCGTGCGTAAACAAGCCACACAATTCCGCCGCCATATTTCGCCCCTGCGCGATGTGGTATCACGCTTGCCGCAAAGCGAGCATGTGCGCATGTCTGCTACAGACAAATGGAACATCCACGACAGCCTTGACCGCCTGACACGTTTTGTCGAAGAACTCGATTCAATCCGCGAACG
This sequence comes from Alphaproteobacteria bacterium, assembly GCA_041743265.1. GTDB lineage: Bacteria > Pseudomonadota > Alphaproteobacteria > Micavibrionales > UBA2020 > UBA2020. The sequence continues at coordinate 15,149 of JBGTNC010000252.1, forward strand.
CAGCCAGATTTTGCAAGATGAGGTTTACAACGCCATGTCTGCGCGCTTGAACCGGAATTTGTACGTTTTGTCGGTCATTACAGCCGTATTTATGCCATTGACCTTTATTTCAGGCCTTTTGGGCATGAACGTCGATGGCATTCCGGGATCCAGCAATCCAAAGGCCTTTTTAGCTGTTTGCGGTATTTCGGCCGCTTTGGCCTTGTTCCAAATCGGTCTTTTCCGCCGTTTGAAATGGTTTTGACAATACCGCCAAGGGTCGTATCATAGAGAGATAGTCGATTTTTTTTGATTTTTAAGTACGTCATCGGAAAAACAAGATGCCGCCAACACCGGAAAAACCCACAAAGACAACTTCTGCGACACGCATTTTGCTGGTCTTCGGCCTAATCCTATCGATCGGCTTTGCCTATGTCGGTTTTTTTGCTTTACCGTCAGAGCTGCGGTATGACCCGAACGCGGTGCGCGGCCTGCCCACCGAATATCAAGTGACAAAAACCACCATTGGCAGCGCCACCATCAGCACCAATACAATTTCCGAAGGTTTCACCTTCCAAAACTATCCCGCCGCAGATTGGACGGGCGCTGTCACACTGGCCCCCACGGGCGGTGGCCGCTATCGTATCTTGATCTCGGCTACGTCTTTGTATGATGACCCTGTACCACTGGAAGCCTTCAGCGCCAAGATTGTGCAAACGGGCCGCCTTGACCAAGAACTGCCCGGCGTGCAATTCACCGAAACATCACCCGGAGAATACACCGCAGATGTTATTTTACCCGATAACGGTGAGTGGGAAGTGCGCGCCCGCATGAAAAAAGGGATGGATACGATTTTTCTGGCACAGAAAATTGCGCCCTTGTTACGACAGATCAACACACCGCAATAACCGCTTTTACTTTTCAGGCAATTCCAGCACATAAAAAATCTGCTGCTCGCGCTCGTCATTCAACCAGATATAATCTTCTACATGGGTTTTCACAAACCCGTGCTTTTGATTGGCATGCATGGATGCCACATTGGACGCCCTGTGCGATACAATCACGCGCTGCACTGTTGGATGCGCCCGTGCCCAGTCAAGACGGGCCTGATACATCAAGCCTGAGATGCCTTTTTTGCGAAAATTCGGCTGCAGCCACGACCCCCAAAACACGCAAGCCTGCCCTGTCGGGTCATCCCGCTTCAGCGCAACCCCTGTCATACCCACCAAATTCTCTTGGGCATAAATGCCGAAGATACCAATTGCCGGATCTTGCAAAGCCGATTGCCAATGCGTGTCAGGATGGGCTTGTTCTTTGGCAAGATTGGAGCCAAAAACATGCGGGTCCGTCGCCAGCGCTTTCAGGCGGATGACTTTATATACCGCCCATTCATCAGGCAGGAAAGGACGCAGGGCAATATCTTGCATTATGATCCGGTTTTTTTGACGGGTGTTGTACGCGCACTGTGATATCCGCGCAGATATTGCGCCGGTATATCGGTCAGAGCATGCCCCAGTGCCGCCGCAGCTTGTATCGGCCAGTTAGGATCACGCAAAAAAGCACGCGCCAGAAACACAAGATCTGCCTTGCCACTGGTCACGATCGTATTTGCTTGTTCCGCTTCCGTAATCATACCGACAGCGGCGGTGGGTATAGCCGCCTGTTCACGAATGGCTGTTGCGAAAGGCACCTGATAGCCAGGGCCTAGCGGAATTTTTGCATCTGCCACATTGGCGCCGGATGAACAGTCGATGAAATCAACGCCGCGTTCTTTCAACGCACGCGACAGGGCGACGCTGTCATCAATCGTCCAGCCACCCTCTACCCAATCTGTGCAGCTTAAACGCGTGGCCAGCACAATGTTGGACGGGATTGCCGCACGGATGGCACTTGCAATATCAAGCACCAGACGGCAGCGGTTTTCAAAACTGCCGCCGTAATCATCATCACGCTGATTGCTGAGAGGGGAGAAAAATTCATGGATCAAATACCCATGCGCCCCGTGAATTTCAATGACATCAAAACCCGCTGCCACGGCGCGCTGTGCGGCGGCAACAAAAGCATCTTGCACATGCAAAATATCATCGCGTGTCATGGCACGGGGTGTCGGGTACGCCGCATCAAACGCCAGAGCAGACGGGCCCACTGTTTCCCAGCCGCCCGCATCCGCTGACAAAGGCGCGCCGCCACGCCACGGCACGTCACAAGAGGCTTTGCGCCCTGCATGGGCAAGCTGGATACCGACGGCGGCACCCTGACTTTTAACAAAACCCGTGATGCGCTTCAAAGGTTCGATATGCGCGTTATCCCAGATACCTGTGCAACCCGGCGTAATGCGGCCTTCCGGCACAACGCCTGTGGCTTCCATGATTACAAGACCTGCACCACCTGCGGCGCGTGCGCCTAAATGCATCATATGCCAGTCACTGACAAAACCGTCTACTGCGGAATACTGACACATGGGAGAGACGCCGATACGGTTGCGCAAGGTAACCTCGCGCAACGTAAGCGGAGAAAAAAGATGCGACGGAGCGGACATATCAGGCACTCGCTTGGGTTTGCAATACAGGTTCTTCTAAATCAATTTCAGGTTTTGGCTTCTGCGCGGCCGGCTTTAATGCGGCGAGCCAGCTTTCCGCTTCTTGCGGGGATTTCAGGCGAATATAACGCGCCTTGGGGTAAAGCCCCGGATCGCGGAATACTTTTTGGTAGGCTTCTTTGCGCCGCCAGTAGCTGCTGAACAGCCACACAAGAATACTGTCTTTGGAGAAAGCCTGACGCCATGTTTCCACGTTGCCGTTACAGACTTCTTGTTTATCATGAATGCGTCTGAACGTGCGGACCAGCAAACGGCGCAGCACCAGCGTAAAGGGATAATCCAGCCAGATGAGCGCATCGGCCTTGGGCCACACGGCATCACGCACATGCGAATAATTACCGCACACCACCCATGACTCTTGATCTGTCGCCTGTTCTGTCAGCTCATGGAATTCATCGGGCAGGCGTGCTTTCCAGCCCGGCATCCAATGCAGTTCATCCAGATCCACCAAAGGCAGGCCCAGTTTATCCGCGGCGCGGCGACCCAGCGTGGTTTTGCCGGAACCGGTGGCGCCAATCACCACCAGACGCTGCATGGATTTTTCCTGCACTACTTTTTCTTGCTCTACTTTTTCTTGCTCTACTTTTTCTGGCTCTGCCATTTTCGAGAATCCCGATTCAAATCGTGTTATATGCTTTTTTTGATAAGTCGCTTTTTTAAGCGATAGACGCCGTTTTTAAAACAATTGATTTAATATATGCGGCTCTGCAGCAAGACTAACATAAAGCACATCTGCTGTCAGTCCAGTCTCTGCCCCGCTTTTAACATCACATAAAAACAAGGCCCGCTTATAATACGAGCCTTGTTTTTAAAGCGTTTTTTTTAATAAGACCACTCGATACCGATTAACGATCCAATACCCAGCCAGCCTTTTGTTTATGTACAAAGGTGCGGGTAACTGTTTCTTCGCCAATTTTTACATATTCTTTCATCTCGGGCTCTTTCGCCCAGGATTCGGTAATTTTGTGTTTCAGCAATACTTCAGCGCGGATCAGTTTGCCGCGATTCTTATCTTCAATCTCATCCGACATATCGACGACTTTTACGACTGTTGTATCGCCGTAGCAAAAGTAACCTTCCGGCGTGACATGCTTGCGGCCTTTTTTAGTCAGGTTGTAATGCGCAACGGGTGATTGCCCGACGCCATAGGGCGATGCTTCCATCGCTGCGTCGACATAACCCTCGTCAATCAACGGGCTCACCCAGCTGCGTTGGCCGCGTGTGGTTTCGGAAAAGGGAAAACTTTTATGTGTCAGGCACAAGGGCTTTTCGTAGGATTCTTTGAAGGCCTCTTCAATTTCGCCTTCTGCGCCGCCACATGCCGACAGCATCAATACGGATGCCATGGCCATGGCCGTCAAAAACTTTTTCATCACACACCTCGTTCTTTTAATTTTTTGAATTTCAATACCGGCGGATTATAAACACCCTTGCCTGAAAAGAACAAGGCCGCTGTCTGCATCGCGCACGAAATAAATAGATATCAGTTTCGCGACTTCATCAAGCGAATGGCCAAGAACAACACAATCGCCGCCATAGCGCCCAACACGATAATGCGCAGCACGCTGGGTGGGCCCAGATCACCGCCTTGGGTGAAGTCCACCGTATCGACAATCACGGACAACGTACTGATCAACGTAAATGCCAATACAAAAGTTCCCAGCCGTTTATCGTATAAATGCGACAGGCTTTCCATGATACGGCGATAAATTTTATCAATCATATCCAGCTTGCTGTCCAGATTGCGGAAGCGGTCGCGCGTTTGCCACGCATGTTCCAGCGCATGCCAAACCTTGATCGACTGCGGATCAAGATGGTTATCGTAATCATCATAAACCGAGGTAAACAGCGATATTTTAGACTGGTATTCAACGATGATGCGCGATTGACGCTCCAGCACCTTCATATCTTCGCTATGCTTGCGGCGGTCCAGCTCGTTTGCCAGATAAAACAAATCGCGGTCAATGTCTTCTGCGGTCACATAGAATACGTTTTGTACACGCACCATTTCCGTCAATACATCGACTTCGGAAAGCGGCGCAGTGCGGCGGTCAAAAATCACCGCAGAATTGCCATTGCCCGGATAAAACGCCATATCCGCACGGATGGAGGCATCTTCCAGATGATTGGCCTGTTCGCTATAGACAAGCGCTTTGCAGGTTTCGCGGCGTGACATGAATTCATTTTCACCATCGCAGCCGATGGTGAACAAGCGATGCACCCAGAACAATGTGCCGATCGCGTGACCAAAGCTGACTTGGCGCCAGAATTCCTCTTTCTCAATACCGTCGTGGAAATTAAACAGCGCGTATTCAGGATCAACCGCCTTGGCCACTTTTTCAAACGTGCCGTTAAAAACCTCGCGGTATTCGTTGAATTCGGAACCGATATGCTCTGCCAGATCGCGGTATTCAGACAACGTCAAATCCCGCGCGGCTTCAATCACCCCGTTAAATACAACAGAAGCATAGCCCAGATCATGCATGCGAATATCGATCTGGTTGATTTTAAAACAGCCGTCATCTTGCGCGATTTTTCCAGCGCGTTCAGGCCAGGCCGTGCCGCGCAACCCGTATTCTGCCAAGATATCCGCGAGAGGTTCATCCACCAGTCGCCGCCCAATAAAAAATTCAGGGATGACGGTAGTGCCGCGCTTGGTATCGATATCGATTTTCATGCCATTGCCGCGCGCGGGCATGTCCGGCGCGTACCAGTCGCCGCTGAACAAATCCTGTAATGTTTTGAGCAAGGCCGACTGATAGCCGCCATAATCTTTGACCAGCAGGCTGCGCGAATCCACCACAAGGCCGGAGCGCATGGGCCCGTTAAAGGCCATCTCGCACGACTGTCCCGCCGCCAGAAAAACGCTCATACCCCAAAACCCTTTTCAGTAAATGTCGTCTTTAAAAAATTCTCTGGCACATAATACCAAAGCCACACGGGCTGTGACCAGCTTCCTGTCGCAACCGCCCGCGCTTATGAAAAAATCAGCGCGTCAAAAAACCTGACAAAAGACGCCGCAGGTGCTATCAAACACCATCTTTCGCCGCAACCGTCCGCGAGGCTCCCATGACCGATTCATCCGCACAAATGAAACCAGATCTGCCCCCCGCAGCCCTGCACGATACTGTCCTGATCCTCGACTTCGGATCACAGGTCACGCAGCTGATTGCAAGGCGTGTGCGCGAAGCAGGCGTTTATGCCGTACTGAAGCCTTTCAACGCACCGATTGCGGAATTAAAGGCACTGGCACCCAAGGCCGTGATCCTCTCGGGCGGGCCTGCATCGGTCACCGAAGAAAACTCTCCGCGTGCGCCACAGGAAATTTTTGACTGGGGCGTGCCTGTGCTGGGCATTTGCTATGGCTTGCAAACCATGTGTCAACAATTGGGCGGTCTGGTGGCATCGTCTGACAAACGCGAATTTGGCCGCGCCTATATCAAAACAGAAACGCATCCGCTGTTTGACGATGTGGCGACCAACAACAAAGCCCAAGTCTGGATGAGCCACGGCGATAGCGTGAAAGATTTACCCCAAGGTTTTAAAACCATCGCCAGCAACGATAGCTGCCCGCATGCGGCCGTGGCGGATGAAACCCGCAAGCTCTACGGCGTACAATTCCACCCCGAAGTTGTACATACCCCACAGGGCAAAGAGCTGCTGCAAAACTTCGTGCTGAAAATCGCCGGCTGCAAAAATGATTGGACGATGACAGCCTTTCGCGATGAAATCATCGAACAAGTGCGCGCGCAAGTCGGCACGGAGCGTGTTATTTGCGGTGTATCCGGCGGTGTTGATTCAACCGTGGTCGCCGCCCTGTTACATGCCGCGATTGGCGAGCAACTGACTTGCGTTTTTGTCGATACAGGCCTGATGCGCAAGAACGAGGCCACAGAAGTGGTCGAGCTGTTCCGCGATCATTTCAATATCCCCTTGATCCACGAAGAAGCGGAAGAATTATTCCTGACGCGCTTGGCTGGCATCAGCGATCCGGAGCAGAAACGCAAAATCATCGGCCGCGCCTTTATTGATGTTTTTGAAGACGCGAAGAAAAAGGCAGGGCCAGCGGCCTTTTTGGCGCAGGGCACGCTGTATCCGGATGTAATCGAAAGCGTGTCATTCTCGGGCGCGCCCACCGTTACCATCAAATCCCACCACAACGTGGGCGGCTTGCCGGATGATATGAAGTTTAAATTGGTCGAGCCTTTGCGCAGCCTGTTCAAAGACGAAGTGCGTGCCTTGGGCCGCGCGCTGGGTGTGCCGGAAAAGTTTATTGGCCGCCACCCCTTCCCCGGCCCCGGCTTGGCCATTCGCATCCCCGGCGACATTACCAAAGAAAAACTGGACACCCTGCGCGCCGCCGATGCCATTTTTATTGCCGAGCTGCATGACAAAAACCTTTATACCGAAACATGGCAAGCCTTTGCCGTGCTGCTGCCCGTCAAAACCGTCGGCGTGATGGGCGATGGCCGTACCTATGACAGCGTACTGGCCCTGCGCGCGGTGACATCGGTGGACGGCATGACCGCCGATTACGCACCCCTGCCGCACGAATTCCTCGGCCACGTCGCCACCCGCATCGTCAACGAAGTCCGCGGCGTCAACCGCGTCGTCTACGACATCACATCCAAACCACCGGGGACGATTGAGTGGGAGTAGAAGGTGGTTTTAATGGGCTGATATTGAAGTATATTCGTTTTTAGGATGTATTCTTGATACCCTTTTATTTCAATTGCTTAACTTTCGTGAACTGTGAAAATACTACAAACTAAAGGGCAAAAGGATGCGGCATTTTATCTTATTTATTCTGTCCAGCTCATTGCTCTCTGCTTCTGCGCATGCGGATACATCAATATCGCTTCCGTCAGAGTTGATATTTTTAGGTAAGGCTGTCGATCCAAAATGTATTCATGCCGCCAATTCAAAAGGAATAGATTTAAATGATTGTCCTGATTTTGGGGGAGATGGATTTTTAAAAGAGAACGAAACAAAAACTTCAGAATATAATTATGATTTTAACTATAAGGACGGACGGCGCGGATGGTTTTACTATAACTACATTGGTAAAACCGACGAGGGAATTATTATCGAATATAATTACGCTACTGGTGGAACAGGAAGATTTAGCAGTTT
>JBGTNC010000253.1:0-27635 GCA_041743265.1 Alphaproteobacteria bacterium
TAAGGTTTTGGAAGGTGATACGCTCTGGGCGCAAGTGAAAGCAGCACTGGATGCCGCAGGCCAAACCCTGCCGCAAACACCGCGCCGGCCTGATGTGCGTTTGATCGTCAATAATATTTCTGGGCAAGACGTACGCTTTCACAATCCGGGCGATCATTCCGGATCAAAAGAAGAAACCATTCCGGCGACGGGTGACAAGACCGCTGCCATGGTCATGATCAAAGGTGCCAGTCTGCCCGAGCAAAATGCCAATGCGCAAAAACTGTTCGATATGTACGATCTTGGCAATCAAGGCCTATCAGAAAAATTTGTGACGGATTTAAAGGCTGGCAAACTATCTGCTTTGGTCGATGAAGCCTATGGCCCGGCTCCGTTTCAGTCACAGGCAGATAAGCTGGTCGATGTCAGTTGGACGACAGAAACGGGCACGGTTGATGTTGTACAGCCCGTCAAAGGCCCCGCCGCCGCTGCAGGGGCCCGTGCTGCGACCAATGAAACAGTATTTCTGGCGCAGTTCCAGATTTACATCAAAGGCACGGGTACGACCGCAGAGCTTGCCGAAGGGTATGGCATGAACATTGCCGTGAATGCTGATTGGCAGACGGGCGTAGAAAGCACGCGCCCGATTGTGCCCAGTGTGGCGCAAGTGTATTACGGCGAGCATTTTAAGGCTATTCCCGTGGCGATTGTCCATCCAGACGGTGCCATCAAAGAAATTGACCTGAAAAACGGGCAAGTTATTCCGGCAGCCCCTGCCGCGACAAAAAAAACACCACGCCCGCCACGTAAGCCGAAAAATCCATAAACATTCAAAAACGCAGCATGTCTTGCCATGGTCGCGTTCTCGTGCTGAAATTGGCGTGATCTTTTCTTTTGGCCTCATCCCTTATACTGGAATACCCATGGCGCGTTTTCTTCTAGCCTTATTCGTTTTATTGATGGCAATACCCGCACAGGCGCAGCCGAAAATGCCTGCCGTGCCTGCCATTGAGGTGACGAAAGAAAAACTGGCTGAAATTGAAATCGTTAAAAAACCTGTTTATGCCGTGCCGGAACGGGTGCAGGTTGGCGCGCATGTGAATGATGTGCTGGAAGTGGATTTACGCAACCACAGCTATCGCCTTGATTTATACGTCTGGTTCCGTTGGCACAATCCGGATTTCAAGCCGTGGGAAACGGCAGAGTTTATGAATGCTTTTGATCCGGCAGATCATGTGCGCACCGTGTTATATGATGAGCCGCAGGAAATGCCGGATGGATCGTTATATATGGTGATCCGTCAGCAGGGCATGTTCAGTACAAAATTCCCGCTGCAGCAGTATCCTTTCGATCAACAAAAACTGGTCGCCGCCATGGAAGATAGCGTGTCGGATACGACCGAGCTTGTCTATCTGGCAGACAGGTCAGAGAACGCGCCCTTGACGCTGGGGCGCGATGTTTCGCTCCCCGGGTTTAATGTCGGTGCGCCGGTTTTGAATATTATCTCTTTTGCCTATCCCACACGTTTTGGCGATATTAGTGACAAAGAAGGGGCCAATTACGCACGGGCCAATTTTATTGTGCCTGTCACGCGCCCCTGGCTTGCGATGTCCACCAAAATTTTCTTGCCGGTTATTTTGATTGTGTTTTGTGCAAGCCTCGTCTTTTTTGTGCATCCGTCTTACGTCGAAGGGCGCTTGAGCGTTGTGATTACGGCGTTGCTGACGCTTGTGGCGCTGCAATTGACGACGGCCAATAGCTTGCCGGATGTGGCCTATCTGTTGCTGACAGACAAAATATATATCCTATGTTATCTGTTTATTATTGCAGCCCTGATGCAGGTGGTGCGTAGCTCTGCCAAAGTACATGCGGGGGCTCTTGATGGGGTACAAAGGGCAGACAGGCAGATGCTGTGGGGGCTTTTGTGCATGATGCTGGCCGGTGTTGCGGTGATTTGGGTCGGCACTTTCCTTTGAAACTTAAGCATTTATTATAAAATATACGATAATTTGAATAGCGGCGCAGGGTTTTGACGGGATCATGCGTGGAATAAGTGTATGGGCAAGGCGAGAACCCAAACCAGCTCTTTTTTGCCCCGACAACGCATTTAAACAAAATATATGGTGTTCACATGAAAAAACAAATTATGCCGCTGATTGCTGCTGGGGTTTTGACCTTGATGACAAGTCAGGTTGCTTTGGCGCAGCAATCGGATAACCCTTACGCGCAAGAGCGACGCGCCTTGATGGAAAAACATAAACAGGAAATGCAAACCCTGCAGAAAAAACACAAAGAATATGTGCAAGAACGTCGTGAAGATATGAAAGAAAAACACGACGAGAAAAAAGAATCCATGCAAGAACGCCGTGAGGAATACCGCGATCGTATGGAAGATAAGCATGATCGAAGAGAAGATATACGGGATAAACGTGAAGACCATCACGATAAAATGGAAGACCGCCGTGACCGCCGCGAAGATGTTCGCGATAAACGCGAAGATAAATGGGATGAGAAACATGACGGTGGACGCCGCGATAAAATGGAAGACCGTCGCGACCGTCGTGAAGATGTACGGGATAAAAAAGAAGATCGATATGATCGCCGCGAAGACGGGCGTGACCGTATGGAAGATCGCCGTGACCGCCGTGAAGACGGTCGTGATCGCCGCGATGGCCCACCTCCACGTAAACGTGGCGGCGGCGGAGGTTCCGGCTCTGGCCCCGGTGGCGGCAGATAATATTCTCTGATATACAAATGCCTAAAGGGTGGTCAAATTCAGGTTTGGCCACCTTTTTTATGAAACAAACTGTTACGGAACCTCTGGTTTTACGGTGCGTTGGTATACCCGTTAATCAATAAAACGGGAGAAGTCACAATGAAAACATTTATTATGCCAGCTATCGCAGCAGCAGCGATTACCTTGCTCACCAGCCACACAGTATTGGCGCAATCGACAATCGGTCTTGAAGCGCAGCAGAAAGCCCGCATTTCCATCGAAGAAAAAGAGCGTTTGGATAATTTGAAGGCCGAGCGCAAACAGATTATCGAAGATCGTCAGACCGATATCCGCGCAGGACAAGAAAAGTTCCGTGAAGGTCAGGAAAGTTTTCGCGCGCAGCAACGCGAAGTGCGTGATGGCGTGACGGAAACGCGCGAACAAATCGACAGCCGCGCCGCGATTGAAAGCGATACCAATATCCAATCTGGTACGGATACCGACGTCAAATCCGAAAACAAAGTTAAGGCCGATACCGGTATTAATCTTGAAATTGGTGGCAGCAATATCGGTGGCGCAGCCTCTGGTAATGTAGATGCAGGCGTGAATGGCAGCACAGCAGGCGGCTTGACGGGCGCGGTGCGCTCTGAATCCGGTGCCAATACCGTAGATACCTTGGGCATTACACGCTAATATTGATACGGTGAAAGCCAGATGAAAAAGAGGGCGGCCTGCAACAGCGGGCCGTCTCTCTGGTTTTTCACCGATGGCTGTGCGATGATGCCTTGTCGTTTAAGGAGCAGCGATGGCCATGCTTCAAAGAAATACAAAATGGATTGTGATTACGGGCGCGCCTTCATCGGGTAAAACATCGGTGATCAATGATTTGCGCGCACGCGGGTATGCGATCGAGCCAGAGGTGGCGCGGAAATATATCGAAGCCTGTCTGGCGCAAGGGCTGAGCATGATGGATATCCGCAAAGACCATGGCCATATGCTGCAATCGCAAATACTGCGTCTGAAGCAAGAACGTGAATCTGCGCTTGATCCGGCTGCCTGTGTTTTTATGGACAGAGGCTTGCCCGATAGCGTGACCTATTTTCGCATCGCGGGCATGGATACAGCGATCGCCGAACAGGCCAGCCGTACGTTTTCCTATGCGGCCGTGTTCTTGTTCGACCGTCTGCCGCTCGTAGATGACGGCATTCGTGTGGAAGATGCCCGGCAGGCAGATGAAATTGACCGGATGCTGATGCAAGATTACAAAGCTTTGTGCTATGCGCCGGTGCGGGTGCCTGTGATACCCGTGGAAGATAGGACTGATTTCATTCTGGGCTTCTTGGACTTGCCGCTGAAACGCCCTGTAACCCCCTGATCAGGCCCATAAAAATCCATAATAACCTTGTTGACAAAGCCGTCAAAACCCTTATAGTGCGGGCATTCCTGGGAAAGTGGATAGGGTTTTAAGATCCTGCTCCCGTCGCCGCAATAGCGGGCCGAACTACCGGGACAATTTAAAAAAGTGAGGAAAAACAATGGCAAAACGTCCACAAGCCAAACATAAAATTGACCGCCGTTTGGGCGTCAACCTGTGGGGCCGCGCTAAGTCGCCCTTCAACAAACGTGAATATGGCCCCGGCCAGCACGGTCAAAACCGCAAAAAACCGACTGACTTCGCAATCCAGCTGCATGCCAAGCAAAAGCTGAAAGGCTACTACGCCAACATTGGCGAACGTCAGTTCTTCCGCCTCTATACAGAAGCCCGCCGCCGTAAGGGTGACTCCGGTCACAACCTGATCGAGTTGCTGGAGCGTCGTCTGGATGCAACTGTTTACCGCATGAAATTCGTGCCTACAATTTTCGCGGCACGCCAATTCGTGAACCACGGCCATGTTCTGCTGAACGGCAAACGCGTGACCATTCCTTCCATCTCCCTGAAAGATGGTGATGTGATTGAAGTCCGCGAAAAGTCCCGCACAATGGCTTTGGTGATCGGCGCAACACAAGCGCAAGATCGCGACATTCCGACATATCTGGAAGTTGATCACAAAGCATTCACAGGTAAATTCGTACGTGGCCCGAAACCGGAAGAAGTTCCGTATCCGGTCCACATGGAACCGAACCTGATTATCGAATTCTATTCCCGTTAATTTTTACGGGACTGGAAATACAAAAAAAGCCACTTCGGAAACGGGGTGGCTTTTTTTTATGCGGAACGATAGGCTAGGGCATGAAAAAATATCTGTTTCTGGATTTTGACAATACGATGATGGCGACGGAGCAATATGCCGTGCCGTCACTCATTGCGCGGTTTAATGACCTGTATGCCGCACAGCTGGCGACACCCTTAACGCTGGATATTTTTAAACAGCATTTTCATGGGCAAGCGCGGGAAAACCTCTGCGCCAATCTGGAATCCTATTTTTCTATCGAAGTCAGTTTCGCCGATCTGTATCGCGACCGTGAATGGCGCATGATGCAGCATTTGCAAACGATCAGGAAATCAGGAGGTGTGCCCATGGCGCCGTATCTGGTGGATGTATTGACGGCATTGTCTGCTAAGGGCGTTGTGCTGTCGTTTGTTTCTAATAATCCGATCCAACGCGCCCTTGCGGCCATGCGTTATGCGGATAACGGGCAGGGCGATGCCTTGGCCAATCTTTTCGGCACACGGTTTTTTGAAGCGGGTGATGTACAAAAACCGAAGCCTGATGTATATATCCGCGCCATGCAGCAAGTAGGGGCAACGCCAGAGACATCAGCCGCTGTTGAAGATAGCGTCACGGGCGTAACGGCGGCGGTGGCGGCAGGGTTAACCGTTTACGGTTTCACCGGTTTTGCCGATGTGCCGGAGACAACGGCTGATAAGCTGACAGCCGCTGGTGCGAAAGTTGTTTTTTCTGACTGGCAGATGTTTGACGATATTTATAACTGAGCGTCAGGATTTGCTATACGCAGGCAGGTTTTGCAAATAGGCTGCGTAATCCGCATTTTCCAACTGTGCTGCCACGGCAGATAATTTTTCCGCATCAATCAATCCAGACATAAATGCCGCCGTATAGGGGCAGCCGATTTTAAGGCCTGTTTCGTTTTGCGTCTTTTGCACAAACTGCGCGGCCGCCAGCATAGTGTCGGGTGTGCCAAGGTCTTGCCAATAGGTATCTTCCGGCAGGGCTTTTGCCAGCAGTTTGGATTGTTGCAGATACTGGATATTCAAATCCGTAATTTCCAATTCCCCACGTGATGACGGCGTTAGGTTCTTGGCCGCTGTGCAGGCGGTGTGGTCGTAAAAATAAAGCCCTGTGACGGCATGGTGCGAAATGAATGCGCGCGGTTTTTCGACAAGACGCGTGACCTTGCCCTGTGCATCAAAATCAGCCACGCCATAGGCCGATGGATCTTCGACGTGTTTGCAGAAAATGGTGGCGCCTTCTGTGTCTTGCGCCTGAATATCCTGGAACAATGCAGGCAGTCCATCGCTGTAAAAGAAATTATCGCCCAGCAGCAGGCAGCAGGGCTCTGCTTTGATAAAATCTTCGCCAATCAGAAAAGCGTCGGCAATGCCTTTGGCCACAGGTTGCTCGGCGAATGAAAGTTGGATGCCAAATTGTGATCCATCGCCCAGCATTTGCTGGAACAGGGCCGTATCACGCGGGGCGGTGACAATCAAAATATCGCGAATGCCCGCTGTGATGAGCGTGCTGATCGGGTAGTAGATCATGGGCTTATCGAAAATTGGCAGCAGCGGTTTTCCAAAAACCTGTGTCATGGGTTGCAGGCGTGTGGCTTTACCTGCCACCAATATGATTCCCTTGCGCACTGCCATGATTGACTATTCCCCAAGCACTTGAAAAAAAAGATATATTCGACTACGATCAAGATCGGATCGCAACGTCATCATACAGGGTTTTTGATCTATGAGAAAGTCACCGGAAGTCGCCATTTTACTACCCTGCTATAATGAAGAATTGACGATTGCCGCTGTGATTCAGCAAATGCGCACGGCCTTGCCTGCGGCACGTCTCATTGTATTCGATAATAATTCCACCGATAAGTCGATTGAACTGGCCCGCGCCGCCGGTGCGGAAGTCCGCCGTGTGCCGTTGCAAGGCAAGGGCAATGTGGTGCGCCGCATGTTTGCCGATGTGGAAGCGGATGTGTACCTGATGCTGGATGCCGATACAACCTATGACCCGGCTACCGCACAAGCCCTGATCGATGCCGTTGTTTCGGGCGAGGCAGATATGGCGATTGGTGTGCGGAAAGGTGCGGATAGTGCATTTCCCTCCGGCCACCGTTGGGGCAACCGTTTGTTTAATCTGATCGTGGGCAGTCTGTTCGGACGCGGCATGCAGGATATTTTTTCCGGTTATCGTGCTTTTTCTTATCGCTTTGCCAAAAGTTTTCCATCCCACAGCAGCGGGTTTGAGATTGAAACAGAGTTGAGCGTCTTTACGCTGGAGCAAAGTATTCCTTTTGTTGAAATTCCCTCTCCTTACGGGGAGCGGCCAGAAGGTTCGTTCAGCAAGTTGAAAACATTCCGCGATGGTTTTCGCATTCTGTTTACCATTGGGCTGCTCTATAAAGAGCTGCGCCCCATGATGTTCTTTGGTCTGATGTCTGTTGTGGTCGCTTTGGCTGCCCTTGCCGTCGGCGTACCTGTTGTTTTGGAATGGATGCATACCGGCACGGTGGAGCGTATTGGCAGCGCTGTTCTCAGTAGCGGTCTTGGTATCGTGGCTGGGATTATTTTTGTGGCTGGGATGGTGCTGAACAGCGTGGCCCGTGCCTATCGGGAATCCCGACATTTGTGCTATCTGAATGTCCGGCGATAGTTTGATCAATAGCCTGATACATCGGCACCGACGGTTTTTAAAATACTGCATGGTGGGTGCGGTTGGTTTTCTGGCCGATTTCGGCGGTACGGAACTTCTTTTTCAATCGGGGATGGATGTTCAGCTGGCCCGTGTCTTGGCCATGTCGCTGGCTATTCTCACCACTTATGTCTTGCATAAAAAATATACCTTCGATACCAGCCCAAGCACGGGGCCTGTCGCAACACAGTTTGCTTTGTTCTATGCAACGCAGGCTTTTTCGGCGGTTTTGAATTATGCTGTCTTTTTTATCCTCATCCGTCTTTTGCCCGAAACATGGGGGATTGCAGGGCGTTTTCTTTCAATCAGCAGCGGCGTGGCAACGGGTTTACTGGTGAATTATTTTCTGCTGCGGGCCTATGTTTTTCCGGATGCCGCAACAGGCGTTATAACAGGCCGTAAGTTTTGCCAGAGATTAAGCGTCATCTTTATAGTGCTGTTTGCTTTTCTGGTGCTTCTGCCGGGGGTGCGCGAAACGCAATCTGTATTATCATCTATTGAACAGCATAAAAGTTTCGGCACGCAAGATCCGGATATTTGGCTGCGGATGCTAAAAACACGCGCATGGGTCACGGGTGCGCAAGGCTATTATGATCACGACGTTTTAAAAACAAATGCCCCCGTGGGCGGTATAGAAACCCCTTGGACGCGGCCTGTGGATTTTCTACTGGCCGCAGGATATGCGCTGACACCCGCAGCCCTGCCTGTGAATACAAGATTGATGCTGGCCGCCGTCTGGCTGCCTTTATTGGGGGGCTTTGTTACGCTTAGCTTTTTATGTGCGGCAGCCATGCGGTTGCGGCATTTTTATATACCGCTGGCGGTTGTGGGGTT
Organism: Alphaproteobacteria bacterium; assembly: GCA_041743265.1. Taxonomy (GTDB): domain Bacteria; phylum Pseudomonadota; class Alphaproteobacteria; order Micavibrionales; family UBA2020; genus UBA2020. The sequence goes on from JBGTNC010000253.1 coordinate 8,404, forward strand.
CTTTCTTTTAACGCCATTGTACACGGCGCGTTTTGCGCCGTTGGATATTGACCATCACTTTTTGCTGAGTGTGCTCTGGTGTGGTGTTTTGTGCTTGCTCATGTCTGTGCCGCTTGTGCGCGGCAGGGCATTGGTGGCAGGGGCTGTGCTGGGGGTAATGATATGGGTCAGCTTAGAGGCTGTAATGCTGGCGGGGCTTGTCTATGCGTTGGCGGGGTTATATGCGCTTAAACATCCGCAAACACGCATGGGTGTATTCCTGCTAACGCTGGGCGTTGCTTGCGTCACGGCATTGGGTTTGCTGTTGGAGCAGCCTTTGGAAACAGTCATGACCTATGTGGCCTATGACACGTTGTCGATCGTACATGTATTTGTATTCGGGTTGATTGCGGCAGTGATGGGTGTTTTATCACGGCTTTCGTGGACGGGCCCACAGGCGTCCGTTCCCACGCGGATGATGGTCTATGCTGTGGCTTTTGTGCTCTGCGCTGCAATCACGGTTTTCTTTTTTCCGTTATTGCTGCAAGGGCCTTTCGCGCAAATGCATCCGTATATGGCCGATGTGTTTTTACCATCTATCCAAGAAGCGCAGCCGATTTATCAGCACGGGTCGGTTGTTTTGTTCTATTGCCTTTTGGCCTTGGCGGGGGCTGTGGCAAGTCTTGTCGCTGCATGGCCGCAAAAGCCACAACAGACGGGGCGGCGTTATCAGATTATAGTGCTATCTGCCTGTTTGCTTTTGACATCGGGGATGATCCTGCTGCATGCCCGCTGGGTATATTACTTTTTTCCCGTGGCGATTGTCGCTATGGCGGCCTTTATGCCAGGTGTTGCCACGCAGGCGCGTTATGGCGTGTTCTCCTCGTTGAGGATATTGCCGCGTCTGGCGCGTTTTCCGGCGGTATTGGTTGTTTATGGCTGTATGATTGCCATGGCAACATTTATGCCTGTCGAGGCAACGGTCAATGCCAAAGCCGCTGGTTTTAAATGCCAGCGCGGGCCGTTGCAGGATATGATCCACAACGGTGATTTACAAAAAATACTGGGTGATGATCCGCTCGTGGTGCTCACGCGTCAGGATCAGAGTAGTGATGTGCTGTTTTTCACACCCTATCGCGTGATTGCTGCCAATTATCATCGTGAAGGGCAGGGTATGGCAGATCTTGCCGCTATTCAAGATGCGACAACAGAATATGATTTGCGGGAGAAGCTGCAAAACCGTCAGGTAGATGCCCTGTTCTATTGCCCGACAGTATATAACGAAGGCACGATTTTACGGAGCCTTGGCATGCGCGATGTGGCTTTGCCTGCATGGCTGGGGCAGCTGGATATATCTGATTACGTGCACACCACCGATGGTGGACAGCAGCCTGTTTTATTACGCGTTCTGCGTTAATCTTCTTTCAGGCGGTTCTTTTTGTCTTTGAGGCAGGAGAAAATACCGTGCAGCGTGCGCACTTCCTGTTTGGTAATGCCAGCGCGGAAAAAGAAATTGCGGATATTGCGTAGCAGCGTTGGTTTTTGCTCGGGGCTTCTAAAAAAACGGCGCTGTTCCAAATCATTTTCCAACTGGCCCATCAGGTTTTCAATCTCGCCTTTGGTCGCGGGGGCTTCGTTGTCTTCGGCTTCAGGGGTTGGCGCGAAGGCCGTGCCCGAAAACGGGTTCTGGGCCGAAAGCCAGCTGTAACAGGTCAGCAATACGGCTTGCGCCAGATTGAGCGATGAAAAGCCGGGGTTGAGCGGGATATTTAAAATCATATCGGCCAAGGCCACATCGTCATTTTCAAGACCGGAGCGTTCTGGCCCGAACAAAATACCGCAGATGGGGGTTGTGCGGCCTGTGTGCAGTTTGTGGATTTCAACGCCAGCTTCATCGGCGCGCATCACGTTTTTGACCATATCGCGGTCACGTGCTGTTGTGGCCAGCACAAATTCCAAATCGGCCACAGCTTCTGCGGTGGTTTCAAACATTTTTGCATTTTCAAGCAAGATGCCAGCGCCTGATGCAGCGGCCACAGCATCGGGGTTCGGCCAGCCATCGCGCGGCTTTACAATACGCAGTTCCGTCACGCCGCAATTCAGCATGGCGCGCGCACACATGCCGATATTTTCACCCAGCTGCGGGCGCACCAGAATAATAACGGGTGCGAGCGGAATATCTTCGGGTATCTGCTTCAGCGATGTATCTGTACCAGCCATGTTTGTCGCGCGCCCTTAAGCCGCTTTCAAACGCTCGAGCACGCGCTGGCGACCAATCAGGGGCAGCAGCTCTTTCAGCTCGGGCCCATGTTCTTGTCCAGTAATAGATAGGCGCAGTGGCATGAAAAGGGCTTTACCTTTACGCTCGGTCTTGGCCTTGATGGCATTAACCCATTGTTCCCACGTCGTGCTGTCCCACGGGCCTTCCGGCAACAGTTCAGCGGCAATGCGGGTGAATTCAGGATCTTCAATCACAGGCGTGACGGGGCCTTTGGCCACTTGCCACCAGTCTTGAATATCAGCCAGCAGCTCAAGGTTCGGGCGCACGGCCAGCCAGAAGGCTTCATCCACATCGGTCATGCCAAGGGAATTGAGGCGTTCTTGCACATCGGCAAATTCCATTTTGTGCAAGATTTTGGCGTTCAGGCGATACAGCTCATCTTCGTCAAACTTCGGCAGGTTGCGGGAGAATTTCGAGAAATCGAAACTATCCACGGCATCTTGCAGTGTGGCGAGAGGCTCGATCGGGTCAGAGGTACCAATGCGCGACATCAGGCTGATAATCGCCATTGGTTCAATGCCGACTTCATCGCGCAGCGAGGCAAGGCTGAAAGAGCCTTTGCGTTTGGAGAGTTTTTTACCCTCCATATCGCCCAGCAAGGTGACATGTGCAAATTGTGGCGGTGTCGCGCCCAGTGCTTCGAACATTTGCACGTGGCTGGCGGTATTGCTGACATGGTCTTCACCGCGCACGATATGCGTGATGCCGAAATCGATATCATCGATGACGGAGCAGATATGATAGAGCGGACGGCCATCTTCGCGGATAAGCACAGGGTCTGTCATATCTTTGCCGTGGAATTCCACATGCCCGCGCACCAGATCTTGCCAGATGATCGGATCATGGTTCAGTTTAAAACGCCAATGCGGCTTGCGGCCTTCAGCGTCATACTTTGCTTTTTGCTCGTCCGTCAGGCTCAATGCTTCACGGTCGTAAATAGGTGGCAGGCTGCGGGAGAGCTGTACTTTACGTTTCAGCGCCAGTTCTTCTTCGGTTTCATAGCAAGGGTACAGACGGCCACTGTCTTTCAGTTTTTGGATAGCCTTGTCGTAGTCGGCATTGCGGTCGCGCTGGCGGGCAAAACTATCCCAATCCAGGCCCAGCCATTTCAGGCCGGCCATAATGTCATCGACGTTTTCTTCCTTCGACCGTACCAAATCCGTATCGTCAATACGCAGCATAAAGCTGCCCTTGTTCTTGCGGGCGCAAAGCCAGACGATGAGAGCGGTGCGCACACTGCCCACATGCAAAACACCTGTGGGGCTGGGGGCAAATCTTACGGCGACGGTCATGGTTCAAAATCCTTTGTTTTCAGGCGGCCATAATACACCACGTTTTTCCAAAACCCAAGGGGGGCTTGTAAGCCCAAAAGGCCCTGATTTAACGTGATTTTTAAGGCTGTGGCGGCGGCTGGGGGCGTTTGGGGCGCGTGGCATCCGCAGGCAGGCGAAAGCCGACCACGATGCCGTTATCGACTAAAAACCCAGCCTGTGCGAGTTTTTCGCTCACGGTAATGGTGCTGCGCTGGGCAAGGCGGCTGAAATCATCCACTGGCAACAGCAATAAATGTTGCGGTGTTAAGTTGAATGTATCGGCCAGTTCAGCGGCGAAATTTTTGGATGGTGCGCTTGTGAACATCAGAATATCAATCGCAGCGGCGCTATAGGCGGTCATCACCGCTTTGGTGGCTTTGGCGTCATCTTCGGTCATTTTGGTGGCGGCGTCATATTTGCCGGAAATGGCGGGCAGATATTTGGTCATGCGAAAATGCCGGAACCATCCGGCATCGTCGTGCATATCCTTTGGTATCTCATCCAGCATTGCGGTCTTTCCGTTTTTGGTCGAGGCTGACAACGTCTTCTTTTTTACGCGCGGCATCCGGATGATCAGCAATGATGCCTTCTTTGATGCTATAGCCGAAAGCCTTCAAGATGGGTTTCAATTCTTCCAGCGGCATCTCGGTAATATCTGAAATATTTTGCAGTTTCAGATTGATCAACTGCGCAGGTTTTACGCTGCAAAAATCGCGCATATGGTCACGGAAGGAAAAACCTTTTACCTGTGCGGCGGCAAGATGGCAGAGCATCAAAGCGGCTGTCAGTTCTGCCAGAACAACGACAGGATAAAAATCTTCCAGCGAATGCTTGTGGATAGCATCCCCGAAAGTCTTTTTAAATTCCTGCGGCGTATCACAGTCCATCAAGGCATGGTAAAGCTTTTGCGCTTTGACCACAGCATCATGGCTTTCGTGATCGTGACTTCCCAGTAGCATTTCAGTTCCCCCGTTGAAAGTACTTGTCGTCTTTAGTGCTCATATCGTCAGGCACCGGCCTTTGTTTTGACAGGTGACAGGTGTTTTTGTAAATCATCCGCAATCATAAACGCCAGTTCCAGCGCTTGTGATGCATTCAGGCGCGGATCGCAATGTGTGTGATAGCGCTCCGACAGATGATCATCCGTAATTTTATAGGCACCGCCCGTGCATTCGGTCACATCTTGACCTGTCAGTTCAAAATGCACGCCGCCTGGGTGTGAACCTTCGCCGCGGTGAACCGCAAAAAACTGTTCTACTTCTTTAACAACATTGTCAAAGGCGCGGGTTTTGTAACCGGTGGTGGACGTATGCGTATTGCCGTGCATGGGGTCGCAAGACCACGTCACGATACGGCCTTCTTTTTGAATGGTGCGGATCAGGTTGGGCAGATGATCTGCCACTTTGTCGTGGCCCATGCGGCTAATGAGCGTCAGGCGGCCCGGCTCATTGTCTGGATTCAAAATATCAATTAATTGCAGCAGGTCATCGGTGGACAGGCTGGGGCCGCATTTAAAGGCAATCGGGTTTTTAACGCCGCGCAAAAATTCAACATGCGCGCCATCGGGCTGACGGGTGCGGTCGCCAATCCACAGCATATGTGCGGATACATCGTACCATTCGCCTGTCGTTGAATCCGTGCGCGTCATGGCTTGTTCATAAGGCAACAGCAAGGCTTCGTGTGAAGTGAAGAAATCCACTTCGCGAATTTGCGGAGAATTTTCAACCGTGATGCCGGCAGCCGCCATAAAAGCCAGTGTCTGGTCAAGCCTGTCTGCGAGATCCTGATAACGGTCTTCCAGCGGGTGGCCTTTGAGAAAGTCGAGCGTCCACTGATGCACGCGGTGTAAATCGGCATAACCGCCATGTGCAAAAGCGCGCACAAGGTTCAGCGTGGCCGCGGATTGGTTATAGGCCTGCACAATGCGTTGCGGGTCGTGGCGGCGTGCTTCTGGCGTGAATTCGGATCCGTTGATGATATCGCCCTTGTAGCTGGGCAGGGTGACACCGTCGCGTGTTTCAACAGCTTCGCTACGTGGCTTGGCGAATTGTCCGGCAATGCGGCCGACTTTGACAACCGGCACACGCGCGGCAAATGTCATGACAATGGCCATTTGCAAAATCACACGGAAGGTATCGCGGATATTCCACGGATGGAATTCGGCAAAACTTTCGGCGCAATCGCCGCCTTGCAACAAAAACGCTTCGCCTTTGGCAACACGGGCAAGGTTTTGCTTCAATCTGCGGGCTTCACCGGCAAAGACCAGCGGGGGGTAATTTTTAAGGGTGGATTCAACCTTTTCCAGCGCCGCCAGGTCTTCATAGACCGGCAGTTGCTTGGCGGGTTTTTGCCGCCAGCTATCTGGTGCCCAAGGGGCAGGATTGATTTTTTCGACGGCTTTGATCGACACACCCGTTCTCCGCGAATTCTTCTTTAACTACAATACTATAGGCGCGGTTTTGCTTTTTATTCAAGCACGTTTTTGATCGTTTGCTCAATTCGCCTTAATTTTTCAGGGTGTTGCACCTTCAGGCCGTACATATCTTTGACATAAAATACATCCACGGCCCGCGCGCCGAAGGTGGTGACTTTCGCGGCGGCTATTTGTAATCCAGCCTCGCTGAGGGCTGAGGTGATGTCATAGAGGAAGCCCGGCCTGTCTTTTCCGTTCACTTCAATCAGGCTGTGGCTGTTGCTGGCGGTATTGTCGATGATGACACGCGATGCCACTTTAAAATGCCGTCCACGGCGCGGCACATTTTTTTGCCGCTGGGCGATATCAGCCGTCAGGTCTAATTGACCGGAGAGGGTGGCCTTGATGGTTTTTTGCAAAAACGCGGTGTTGTCGTAGGCACGCCCGTTCAGGTCTTGTACCTGAAAAACATCCAGCGCCATGCCGTTGGAGAGTGTGAAAATCCGTGCTTCCACAATCGAGGCACCGCCCGCTGCCAGCGCACCGGAAAGCAGGGAGAACAAGCCTTTGCGGTCAGGCGTGAAAATAAAAACTTCACTGAATCCTTCCGTCGTATTGGGCGTCACCTTGATGACAGTCGGTGTTTCTTTCTCGATGCGTTTGTGTAAATAACGCACAAAGCCTGCCAGCATTTCGGCTGGGAAGCCCAGCCACAAATCACGCGGGGCATAGTCGATCAAATAGCGAAGCGCCGTTGTTTTATCGCCAATCATGCGGCGTGTTTTTTTCTGCACAACGGCGGCAAGCCCGTTATCATCCAGCGTGGCTGACGCACCAGACAGCACCACACGGGCGCGTTCATAAAGCTCGGTCAGAAGCCCTGATTTCCAGCTGTTCCAGCGGTCGGGGCCCACCGCCATAATGTCGGCGGTTGTCATGATGGACAAGAGCTTCAGGCGTTCCAGCGATTGAACGACATCGGTAAAATCTTCAATCGTTTTGGGGTCGCTTAAATCACGTTTAAAGGCTGTCATTGTTATCAATAAGTGATGTTCCACCAACCAGCAGACAGTTTCTGTCTCCGCTGCGCTCAGGCCCATTTTGGGGCACATGCGGCGGGCAATGGCAGCGCCTTTTGTGGCGTGTCCACCACCGGTGCCTTTTGCCATGTCGTGGAATAACAGGGCCGCATAAAGGGCGCGGCGGGCGCGCAGGTTTTGGGCGAGCTCTGTTGCCAGTGGTGCTGTTCGCGCAAGCTCGCCTTGCTCGATCCGGTGCAGCATGTCGATGGCGTGGATGGTATGCTCATCCGCCGTAAAGACATGGTACATATCGTACTGCATATGCGCGTATATATTGGCAAAGTCGGGGATGAGGGCGGTCAGCACCCGCGCTTCGTTCATGCGGCGCAATGTTTGCGCAGCCTTTTTACGATCCAGCATAATATCGCTAAAAATAGCCAGCGCGGCTTTGTTGTCGTTGAGAATTTTCGGCGTTTCAATCAACAGCCGGCGCAGCTGCCGCAGCGCATCGGGGTGAATATCAAAGCCAGATTGCTGACTGGCCCTGAAAATGCCCAGCATATCCGCCGGATTGGTTTTGAAATAGTTTTTCCCCTCGACCGTCAAACGGTTGTGCAAGATGGGAAAGCCTTGAATATTTTCACTCAACGCCAGTCTGCGCGAGCCTGCTGTGGCACCACCGCTCACAGCGCGGGCTTCCAGATCGCTACATAAAACACGCGTCAGGTATCCGGTTTCGTTTGCCATACTGAAATAGTCTTGCATAAAACGCTCGGCCCGTTCATTGGGCGCTTCATCCATATATCCCATGCGCAGGGCAATCTCGGGCTGGGTATCAAACGTCAGGCGGTCATCCGCGCGACCTGCCAGCAAGTGCAGGTGGCAGCGTGCTGTCCAGAAAAACCGATGTGCTGCGATCAGGCGTTCGGCTTCGCCCTTTGTCAGAATTTTCTTTTTGACCAGACCATCTGCCGTTTGCTCCCCGTATAAAAAATTGGTGAGCCAGAACAGCGTTTGTATGTCGCGCAAGCCGCCCTTGCTTTCTTTCACATTGGGTTGCAGCAGGGCGCGGCTATCGCCCGTTTTACGGTGGCGGGCATCACGTTCGTCTAGTTTAGCGGCGATGAAAATACCGGGCTCTGTTTCGGTTGCGTGCTGATCCACCAATTTTTGCAGACGTTGAAATCGCTTTTTATCGCCCCAGAGATAGCGCATTTCCAGAAGGCTTGTTGTGAACTGCACATCTTCGATCATGGCAGATTCGCAATCGGCCAAAGACCTTGTGGAGAAGCTCATCTTCATGCCGGCGTTCCAGCAGGAGGTATTCAGCATTTCTATGAAGCGTTTGGCGACAGAAGATAAAGTAACATCATAAAGAAAGAGGATATCCACATCGGAATAAGGTGCCCGTTCTCCGCGCCCATAGCCGCCGATGGCGATGATGCTGGGTAATTCTGTTTTATGTACCGAACGGCTTAGGCTATGGCTGAGTTTATTTATAAATAAATCTATTATTTCTATATACTTATTTAAGTATATTAAAGTATCACCTCTGTTTTTTGCTTGTGGCCTATGGGCAAGAAACTCTTGTGAAATTAAATCATTTTCTACTTTAAATAAATCTATCAAATTATTGATATTATTTAAATTAATGTCTAACTTTGAGCCCGGACCTGTTGCGGGCGGGGTTTTAGGGGGTGCGGAGGTCATGATGATCAATTTTTCGCAAGATTATTTCCCTAAACCATCTTTTTTGATGCGTTTGATTACAAAAGATGATATTCAATATCTCACCAACAAAAAAGAGAATTGTGACACGCGCGACCCCTTATTAACAAAGGAGCAGGCCCCAGGTGTTCATTTTTTACGATACGGAGACTTCCGGACTCGACAAAGAATTCAGCCAGATTTTACAAATCGCGCTGGTATTCACAGATGATAATCTGAATATCCTGTCCAGCAAGAAAGTCGAATGCCGCAGATCCCCTTGGGTCGTGCCGGCGCCGGGCGCGTTGTTGACCACTGGTTTTACGCCCGATGATCTCAAAAAAAGCAAAAATTCACATTACGAAATGATGCACGAGGTGGATGACTGGATCCGCTCTCAATATATGCCTGTGATTTTCTCCGGCTATAACACGCTGGGGTATGACGAACCGGTGATGTCAAATAACATGCACCAGAACCTGTTGGACCCGGGCCTGACGGTACTCAAAAGCCCAGCCACGGGTGAAACCAATGGCCGTTCCGATATTATGGTGCTGGTCAAGGCGATGGCGATGTATATGCCGGGTGCTTTGAAGCTGGATACCATGAACGATTTTGGCAGCCCGAGCTTGTCCCTTATCAACGTGGCGCAGCAAAACAACGTGTCGCTCGGCACGCATGATGCACATGATGCCATGAACGATATCCGCGCCACCATTGGCTTGGCTAAAGTGATCAAAAAAACCGCGCCACATATTTGGGACCAGATGACCAAATTGGCAACCGTACAGGGCGTGGATGATTTTATGGCCCAGCACAAAATTTTCACGCATGCCTATATGGCTTACGGCAAAGCGAAAGCTGCCGTTGTCACCAATATCGCCACACGTGAGGGCGATACGACAGAAATCCTGTTCGATCTGTCCAAAGATCCCGCCAAGTATTTGGCGATGTCGGTCGATGAATTGGCAGATTGCCTGAAAACACAAAACGCCAAATACCATCCTTTCCGCCATGCGGGCAAGGAAGGGCAACCGGTGATGATGACGATTGATCAATCAGACGCCGTGCTGCCTGCTGAATTTGATGAAAAGCTGGCCAACCGCCGCGCCAATATGATCCGCAAGGATCCAGACTTTGCCGTGCGCATTGCCAAGGCAGCCGCCAAAGCACGCGATGCCGCGCTCAAGCCTGTGACGCCACATCTGCCAGAAACGCTGATGGATGAAATGCCAAAAGGTGCGGTGAAAACCAAACTGGATAACTGGATCAAGTCGTTCAATAACACAGCCACATGGCCAGATGCCGCAAAAATGGTGCTGGATTTCCCGACAGTCTTTGAAGAAGAACTGAAAACAGATCCGCATATCCGCCGCTTTGTTAAATTTGCAGGCCGGATTGTGTATGAAAACGAACAAGAAGCTCTACCGCAAGACAAGCAGGATATGATGAAGCGTCATATCGCCTCACGCTTGTTGAATCCGGATTTGAAGGCACCTTATATGACGGTTGCGAAAGCCCGCAAGGAGCTGGAGCAGATCGAGCGTGAACGCACAGCCGGCAAACCCCGCTGGAAAGATGTAACGGATACACAAATTCGTTCGCTGAAGTTGTATTACACGTCGATGGAAAAAGAATACGCGCCGTATTACACGCAAGCGGCACAACCGCCTGTGAATGATAATACGACCAAAGGGCCAGATGCGCCACACGGTGGCAATGCGCCGCCGATGGATCAAGGGCATATTGCGCGTCGTTCTGCGAATGACCGTTTCCGTCCGTAAATGCCATGACCGCGCCGCGTAAGAAAGAACCGTTTATTCAAAAAGGCGACGAGGTGCATATCCGCCGGCCCGGGAATATTTCCGGTACGTGGAAGGTTTTGGCTGCCAGATTTAAACCCGCAGCAGGCCATGATATTGAGCTGGTGCTGTCGCGCAGTAGCGCGCTGACTTTCAAAACAATCTTTGATGACGCAACCATGCATGTCAAAAGCGGCACGCCGGGGTATCAACTGAACCGTGATATAGACGTTAAAAAGCCTTTGTCCCTAAAACATAAGGGGCGGTGATTTATGCGCGAGAAAGATATTCCAGACTTTTTATTCCGTGGCGCTATTGTCAGCGTAGATGGCGAAGAAAAAATCGTCAAAGACCTGTGCTTGGCGATCCCCGAGGATAGCCCGAAGTTTGATCTGGATGCGCAAGTGCTGGTCCTCCAATTTAAAAGCGGGGAGATTGTGCAGTATGATCCAAACCGTGTTGAAGAAGTGCATGGTCGTGCGCCCGATTTTATTCGTGTAGGGGTCGAGATTTTTTGGCGTGAAACCCAAAGCGATATGAAGAAATATAACGGCGTCTGGAAAATTGAATCCTACGAAGTCGGCAAAGATCCCTTGCGTGGGGAGCCGCATACGAAGGTTGAGCTCGCTCTCAAGCGGCAACAAGGTTCATCTACAACCTATTTACGCCGCGCTTTTAACGCCAATACAATGTACCCCGTTAAACAAGATGCTCCAGAGCCCGATTTGCCGGGCGCACTCAAAAAAAGCCTGAAGGTTTTAAAGCCCATTACGTTCAAAGGGCAAGGCAAAGGGGCCAGCAAAGGGCCAGGGCCGAAGAAGCCTTAAGCCTTATTCATTATTTTATGAAACGGATATTTTGCGTGCCGCTGTTAGAGGCGGAAGCCGCCATCTGACTTTTTCAGTTTCACCTGTTTTAAAGCCTGCATAGGGGCTGTTAGTTCTGTGCGTGGCTTGTCTTCGGTGACGTTTTCGGTAAGCGTGGGCTGGGGTGTCGCATTTTCTACGGTAGCAGCTTGCGACGCGGGCAATGCAGCGGGGCGCGGTTCTACTGTAAAGGTGATGTTATCTTTTTTGCGCCACGGGTTCAAAACGGCAATGCCGCTACGCAGGCTGGTTTTTAAGCGGCGGAATTTATTGCCGAAAGAAATATCATAGGGATGTTTGTTCAATACAATGCCGGATTTATTCGGGTTATTGGTGGCTGTAAAAAAGATACGGGCCTTTTTGCCGCCATCGGCGCCTTGTATCCTGCGCACGCAGGTCGCGGAAAAGGCGAGGGCAAAGGCAACCGCCGTATCGTCACTTTTTGCCCCAACGCGCGTTTTAATTTTCTGGATCGCCTCTAGCGCATCTGTGGTGCGATAGAGCGTGACGTTGTATTGCGCGGCCTTGTCGCTGCGTTTGTTGAAGTCCTCGGCAATGGCGGCATGCGATATGGTGGGCGTGGTGCCATTGCTGTGCAAGACGCTGGTCATGCGGCCGTTGCCTGCCTGCACAAGCGATGTTTGGCAAAAATGCAGGGCCTGATGCAGTGCCCAGGTTTTTTCCTGCCGCGTATGTGCACAGAGCAATTCTAGATTGTTCAGGTCAAATTCGCTGAGCGCGAAGGTTGTTTTATAAGCGGTCGCCATGGCCGAAAGCCTTTTAAAGTGTCTGCAAAGAAGGGCAAGGTATCAGCCCGCAGCCTTAACGTCAAGTTATGGAATTGACTTTGGATTTCAAGGCATAAAGCGCATCCAGTGCTTCTTTAGGGCTCATGCTGTCGGGGTCATAGGCTTTCAGCGCCTCTGTCAGCGGGTCGACCTTGGGCTTTGCGGCTTCCTTGGGGATGCTGCTGAACAAGGGCAGGTCGCCCATGGTTTTGCCGGGTTCAAGCGGGTTCTTGGCGCTTTCTAGAATATCCAGCACCTGTTCGGCGCGTGTGATGACAGCGGGTGGCAGGCCTGCAAGTTTGGCAACATGCACGCCATAGGACCTGTCCGCCGTGCCGGGCGCGACTTCATGCAGGAAAACAATTTCTTCTTTCCATTCACGCACGCGCATGGTGTAGCAAGACAGATGTTTCAGCCGTTCGGTGAGCGATGTTAATTCGTGGTAATGCGTGGCAAACAGGGCGCGGCATTTGTTTACATCATGCAGGTTTTCAAGGCAGGCCCATGCAATGGATAAACCATCGAATGTTGCCGTCCCGCGCCCGATTTCATCAAGGATGACGAGTGAACGGTCTGTTGCCTGATTAAGGATGGTTGCGGTCTCTACCATCTCCACCATAAAGGTGGACCTGCCGCGTGCCAGATCATCCGCCGCACCCACGCGGCTGAACAGCCTGTCCACCACGCCGATATGTGCCGATGTGGCGGGCACGTAAGAACCCATTTGCGCCATCAGCACAATCAGCGCGTTTTGGCGCAAGAAGGTTGATTTACCAGCCATGTTGGGGCCCGTCAGCAACCAGAGCTTTGTGCCATCGGCCAGAAGGCAATCATTGGCAATAAACTCCTGATTGTTTTGTTTTTTAAGCGCTGCTTCCACCACAGGGTGGCGGCCGCCTTGAATATCAAAGGCAAGGCTGGCATCTATTGTGGGGCGCGTATAATTCTGGCGCACGGCAAGTTCGGCCAGTGCGGCTGCTACATCCAATACGGCAATCGCATGGGCTGTTTCGGCAATCGTTTCACCAAGGGCCAGTACTTCGGCACAGAGCTGTTGGAAAAGTTCAAGCTCCAACGCCAAAGACTTGCTGGCCGCTTCGGAAATTTTGCTTTCAAGCTCAGACAAGGCGACGGTGGTGAAACGCGCCGCGCTGGCCATGGTCTGGCGGTGAATGAATGTGGCGGTCTCGGCAAAAAGTTTATCCGCATTGGCGGAGCTGACTTCGATGTAATAGCCGATCACATTGTTGTGTTTGATTTTGAGCGTATTGACGCCCGTATCTTTGGCATAGGCCGCTTGCAATTGTGCAATATGCTGGCGGCTGTTATCGCGCAACACGCGGAATTCATCCAGCTTGGGCGCAAAACCACGGGCGATAAAACCACCATCGCGGGCCAAGACAGGCATATCTGGGGCGAGGGCGCGTTCCAGCTGGTTGATAAGCGGATGATGCGCCCCCCAGCGTGCGAGTGTTTCCAGCGCGTTTTGCAGGCCTTGCGGTAATGCATTGTCTGCCGCGCCATCGCTGATGTGTTTATGCAGGCGCACGGTTTGTGACAATGTATCGCGGATAGCAGCCAGATCACGCGGGCCGCCACGGTCAAGGCTCAGACGGGCAAGGGCGCGTTCAATATCGGCGCATTGGCGTAAAATATCGCGGGTTGCATCGCGTGTCTTTGGTTGCGCCACAAAGAAGCTGACCATATCGAGGCGCGCACAGATATGTGCAGGGTCTGTCAGTGGCATGGCAATGTGGCGGGCGAGTAGTCGGGCGCCGGCACCCCTGACCGTCATATCCATGTTGGACAGCAAGCTACCCGCACGCTCTCCCGTCATGGTATGCGTCAGTTCCAAATTACGGCGTGTGGCAGCATCAATTTCCATGACGGAACCCAGCGCCAATTGGCGCGGCGCGGAAAGACGCGGGAATTTGCCTTTTTGTGTCAGTTCCACATAATCAAGCAAGGCACCCGCCGCAGTAATTTCCGCGCGGGAAAAACCGCCAAAACTTTCAAGTGTTGCGACACCAAAATGTTTCTCCAGCCGCTTGCGTGCATTTTCGCTGTCAAAACGGCTGTTGGGTTGAATGGTGAGCTGTGCTCTAAAATCGGCAAAAACATCGAACAGCTTTTCGTTTTGCGTCATTTTTTCAGGCAACAGAATTTCGCCGGGGTTTACGCGGCTTAAGGTGGTGCCAAGGTCTTTGGCCAGCACGGGCTGCAAGGTAAAATCACCTGTCGATAAATCCAGCCATGCCACACCAATGGCGCCAGCCACATCGGCTAAGGCCGTCAGGTAATTATTTGCGTTTTTATCCAGCAGGGTATCTTCGGTCAGTGTGCCTTGGGTGACGACACGTACCACATCGCGCTTGACCAGTGCTTTGTACCCGCCGCGTGCTTTGGCTTCTTCGGGGGTTTCGACCTGTTCGCAAATGGCAACCTTGTAGCCGTGACGGATGAGCTTGGCGAGATAGGCCTCGTGGCTATGCCATGGCACGCCGCACATCGGCACATCATCGCCCTTGCTGCCGCGTTTGGTGAGGGTGATGTCGAGCGTGGCGGCTGCCGTAACGGCATCGTCAAAAAACATCTCGTAAAAATCGCCCATGCGATAGAAGACCATGCAGTCTGGATACTGCTCCTTCACCGCCAGATACTGCGCCATCATGGGCGTCAGGTTGGCGGGCGTGGATGCGGCATCGGGCTCTTGTTCAGAACCGTCGCGGGATTCGGCTGTTTGTGGTTTCATAACTCATTTTTAAGGCGATTCAGGGCTAAAAACAACCGTAAATCCGGTATTTAGATGTTCTTGACATGCCATAATATATGGATAGAATGGCCGCCAGTTGTAAAACAATTCCATTCATCATTCAGAAAAACAAGAGAGCCCCTTATGTCCGATCAACCCAACGTCAACAAAACAACCGCTTACCTGTCTGCAACAGGTGTTCTGGCTGTGGCATCTTTCGTGCTGGTAACGCCGCTGTGGGTGACATTGCCCATTCTGGCTGTGGCTGCCGTGCCTGTCGCTATGAACCCGAACCGCAAAGAAATGTTCGAAAAAATCGGCGAAGACATGAAAAGCATCTGGGAAGATGTAAAAGTCTACGGCAAGCAAGATATTAAAGCCGTTAAAAACTGGTGGGATAACTTCAGCTTCAAACAAGCCATCGCGCCGAAAACGGCTGATGTGCCTGCTGCGACAGAAGCACAATCCACATTCAACCCCAACGCCAGCGCGCAAAAAGATTTCGGCGCGAATGCAAAGCTGGGTGTTGAAGCCGTTGTTGAAAAAGCACCGGAAGTTAAAAAAGCCGTACCCGCTGCAAAGCCGAACGCGCCTAAATAAAGTTTTGGCGTTTATATATCAAAAACCAAAAAGCCCCGGATTTAGTCCGGGGTTTTTTGTTGATGTGCGGGTACAAACAGCACATTGGCGGTCAGCGGGATTTCTTGTTCGTGTACGGGCTGGTGTTCTTCATTCATCGTGACCAGCAGAATTTTGTCTGCCGCGCGGAACATGGGAATAGCATCTTGTTTCGTGACTTCGAACATCTCTGTTCTTTCACCGCCCGCGAATACCAGCAGCAGGCGATTGGTATAGACATCAAATTCCGCCCAAGCGGGTGGTTTGGGAAAGGCCAGGTTGTGAAGGATGCAAAGATCGCCATCCGGTGCAATCATCAGCTCGATATTAATGTCAGGCATTATAACTTGTTACCTGTCATCAAGCGGGAGCGGCGCTGCGGGTTTTTCTGTTCGTTGGATGTGCCTTGCTGTTCAAGGCTTTCTTTCAAGTCGCGCTTGGACTCCATCGCCATGAAGTTTTTATTGGCAAAGGATTTGCGCGTATTTTCCAACATTTTGGATACGGCCTTGATCTCTTTTTCGTCCTTGTGCGCGCCGATATAGGTTGCAATCAACCCAACGGCGGCAATGCCAAAAGCGATTTGCCCAACAAGCGGTGTGACGGCAAGCCCCAACATGGCACCAACGCTTAGGAAACCTGCTGGAATGATGCTGACACCCAGTCTTTTAAAACCTTTTTTATCCGCATTCTCCGACATGGTGCCGAGTATTTTTTGTTCCTGGTTCGTCGCGGTGATTGTGCCTGATGTGATGTGGTCTGGGTTCTGCATAGATTCCAGATGCTGTTTCATTTGGCTGGCAACGGAACGTGGATCATTCAGATCGCCGTAAAGGCTGCGGGGGTTTTCAGGGCCTTTATTATCGGTCAGGCCATTATCATCAAAGCGGATATTTGCAGGATCCATTTTGAGGAGGAATTTTTTCAGGAGGGGCAATTTTTCGGGCGCAGTCTTTTGGGCAATGAAGTTTTCTTGTGCCTGTTTTGCTGCGTCAGCCGTTGTGAATCTTGATTGAAATGACTGTGTACTTGCGCTCATATGCTTAACTTTTCACCTGACTATATTTCTTTAAAGTATAGCCTTGAAAGCTTGTGAATGGCTTAATTAGCTTTAAGTGTATGATATGTATATCTATTTTATCTGTGTCGCTGCGTATTCCTGAAACTTTTTCATGAGGGCGTGCCAGCCTTCGCGGTATTCATCTACGTATTTCTGGCGGTCATCTTCGCTCTCGAAATTTTCCCAGCCGGAGTGCTGCAGGTAAATGCGGCTGCCTTTTTCATTGGCTGACAGCATGAATTCAACCCGTGTCGGGTTTTTCCAGCCGTCATCTTGCCAGTTCAGTTGCAGGCGTTTGGCATCTTCCAAGGCTGTCACAACGCCCTCGGTATGGCGCGGCATGCCATCGTTATCTGTCCAGTCTTCGGAGAATTTTCCGCCTACGCGGCGGTCTAGCAACACACCGTCACCCCACCATTTTTCAACGTGGCTGGGGTCTGTCAATAAATCCCATGCTTCGCGCGGTGCAAAAGGGATGGCGAATTCAACTTCAATCATATCTGTTATCCTTCCAGATCCTTGAACGCGGGCAGGGACAAATAACGCTCTGCCATGCTCGGGATAATCGTGACCAGCATTTTACCCGCCATATCGGCGCGTTGGCCTAGCATGAGTGCTGCGTGAATGGCGGCGCCAGATGATACGCCGACGGGGATACCGTCTGTCATGGCGGTTTTGCGCATCATGGCATAGGCATCGTCATTGCTGACGGTAACAATTTCGTCAATCAGGCTTGCGTCCAGAATATCCGGCACAAAGCCAGCGCCGATGCCCTGAATTTTATGCGGCCCCGGCGCGCCACCGGATAGCACAGGGCTGTCGGTCGGTTCAATGGCGATGGTTTTAAAAGACGGTTTACGCTCTTTCAATACTTGCGAAACCCCTGTGAGTGTGCCGCCGGTGCCAACCCCTGCAATCAAGACATCTACCAACCCATCCGTATCGCGCCAAATCTCTTCGGCCGTGGTGCGGCGATGCACATCGGCATTGGCGGGGTTTTTGAATTGCTGGGGCATAAAGGCGTTTTTATTTTCAGCGGCCAGTTCTGCGGCTTTGGCAATTGCGCCCTTCATGCCTTGGTCGGCGGGGGTTAAGACAAGCTCGGCCCCCATCAGCCGCAGCATTTTTCGGCGCTCGTACGACATGCTCTCGGGCATCGTCAAAATCAGGCGGTATCCTTTGGCGGCACAAATAAAGGCAAGGCCGATACCTGTATTGCCGGATGTCGGCTCGATGACGACGGTATCTTTATTGATTTTTCCATCAGCTTCGCCAGCCTCGATCAAGGCAATGGCAAGTCTGTCCTTCACGCTGGACAGCGGGTTAAAAAATTCCAGCTTCAGCACAATATCGGCCTTCACGCCATATTCAGCGGAAAGACGCGGGATGCGCACCAGCGGTGTATTGCCAATCGTCTGCCAGATATGGTCGTGAATAGGCATTGGGTTTAACCTGCGGCTTT
Organism: Alphaproteobacteria bacterium; assembly: GCA_041743265.1. GTDB lineage: Bacteria > Pseudomonadota > Alphaproteobacteria > Micavibrionales > UBA2020 > UBA2020. The sequence goes on from JBGTNC010000253.1 coordinate 26,467, forward strand.
TGCCTGTTGTGTGCCGGTGGAGCCAAAGCCGCCTGCGCCGCGCTCTGTTTCATCCAGCGTTTCTACAACGTTCCAGCCGACTTGGGTATAGGGGGCGATGACCATCTGGGCCACGCGCATACCACGCTCAACCGTAAAATCTTCTTGGCCGAGATTGGCGAGGATGACTTTTACTTCACCGCGATAATCGGCATCAATCGTGCCGGGGGAATTTAAAACAGTCACACCGTTTTTAAATGCAAGACCGGAGCGGGGGCGGATTTGCGCCTCATATCCGTCAGGCAGGGCGATGGCCAAGCCTGTTGCAATCAATTGACGCTCACCGGGCTTTAATGTGATGGGTGCATCCACGGCGGCTTCCAGATCTACACCGGCAGATAAAGCGGTTGCATATTGCGGCAGGTTCAGCCCTTTGGCATGGGGCATCTGGACAATTGAAACACGTACAGCTTGGGACATAAAAACCTCCGGAAAATTTTGAATTTGATACCGTCACAATATAGGGCAAAGCCCCCTATAGAACAAGCGCGCGCCGTGAGGACGCGCGGGGGCTTAGAAAAACAGCGGTAAAGTCGCTACAAATGCAAGCCCGCCCCAGATCAGCTGTTCGCGCACGGTTCTTTCATGCCAGATCAACGCGCTCAGCATGAGAATCACAGGTTTTGTCAGTGCTTGCACCGTGACCACGACACTGACGGGATTGATGCTGACCTGTTGATAAAATTTGATCAACTCCGCGGCCATATAAAACATACCAGCGATGGCGGCGGATTTATGCATGAAGGCCGCCTTCAACAGCGGCACGTTGCGATAGTTAAGCGCGAGGGAGAAAACAAACAGCGTGATGTTGGAAACCAGCAACAGCGAAAACCAGTTTGTTTTGCCTGTCAGGAAATGATCCATCACGCCGAGTGTGACGCCCAGTGCCACCAACTTGCCATAGGCCAAGCGGCTGGGGCGGCTGAGTTCGGACAGGTGTCCTTTAAAAAAGAAACCGACCGCAAGGACGAAGAGCCCTAAACATCCGGCCCATTGTTGCGGCGACAGGTTTTCGCCCAGAAAACTATTGATGACTGCCATAAAACCGATTGTGAGCGGTGTGACGTAATGGCGGGAAGATAAACTGACCTGCATCAATTGCTGACTGATCACAAACAGCAAATAGAGCA
>JBGTNC010000254.1:0-11234 GCA_041743265.1 Alphaproteobacteria bacterium
CCGCTCCTGCCGCTCCTGCCGCACCCGCAGCGCCTGCCACTGAAACACCTGCGTTTGATGTGGCTGCCGCGCAAAAATTGTTTGACCCCGAAATGCTGGGCAGCCTGAAAGACAGCTTGGGCGCCGCACAGATGGATGAAATGATGACAGGGCTTTACGAGAAGACTGAAGAACTGATCGACGCCGCAGAACAAGCCATCAAAGACGGTGACCTGACCGCACTGTCAGGCCGTGGACATGACATTAAAGGCATGACATCCAACTTCGGCATGACCGCCGTCAGCGAAATCGCCGGCAGGTTAGAGCGTCAGGCTAAAGAAAACTTCCCGATAGATGCACTGGCCGATATCGTCGACCAGTTGCGCCCCGCTTATACCGACACGCGTCAGGCGCTCGATAGCTTCATGAAACAGTAAATTTTAGATACAAAAAAAACCCGCCGGCAGTTTTTGCGCGGCGGGTTTTTTGTCTGTGATGAACAGTATCAATTAGCCAACAATTTCTGTTTCGCTAAAGAAGAAAGTGATTTCTTTTTTAGCGTTGTCCAAGCTGTCGGAGCCGTGTACGGAGTTTGCTTCGATCGATTCAGCAAATTCTTTACGGATCGTACCAGCATCGGCATTCGCCGGGTTGGTGGCACCCATTACGTTGCGGTTGGTGGCAACGGCATCGTTACCCTCCAGAACCTGAACAACAACAGGGCCGGAGATCATGAAGCTGACGAGTTCGCCGTAGAACGGACGCTCTTTGTGTACTTCATAAAACTTGCCCGCTTGCTCTTCGGTCAGGTGCAGGCGTTTTTGCGCGACAATGCGCAGACCCGCGTCTTCAAATTTCGCGTTGATTTTACCGGTCAGGTTGCGGCGTGTCGCATCCGGCTTGATGATCGACAGTGTGCGTTCCTTGGCCATATGTTTATCCCTCATGCTTTTTTTATGTTATGCACAGGCATCCCACAGCGGGCCGCGCCTGTACGGCAGGGCTTTTCTATACGATCTTTTGCCGTATAAGGCAAGGTCGCTTAAGGGATTGATTTTATTAACAAAGGTTAACCAGCCAGCATAGCTTCAATGGCGGCAACCGCGTCATTGGCCAGATTCCCGTCCGGCCCGCCTGCTTGCGCCATATCCGGACGACCACCGCCGCCCTTGCCACCCAGTGCCACGGCGCCGGTTTTCACCAGATCCACCGCGTTCAACGTGCCCGCTAAATCTTGCGTCACGGCGACGACCAGCGATGCTTTACCGTCTTCGGCAACAGACACCAGTGCCACAACGCCCGACCCCATTTTGGCTTTCAAATCATCCGCCAGCGGCTTCAGCTCGTTCGCAGGCACACCTTCCAGCACGCGGGAGGTAAAGTTGATGCCTTTGATCACCTTGGCTTCGGGTGCCGCACCGCCTGCCCCGCCCGTTGCCAGTTTGCGGCGCAGGTCGGAGATTTCTTTTTCCATTCTCTTTTTATCACTGACGAGCGCTTCCACCCGCGTCACGGCTTCCGCCGGAGAAGACTTCAACAATTGTGCAACCGCGCGCAAACGTTCTTCTTGTTCGGACAGGTACTTCAAAGCACCTTCGCCCGTCACACCTTCAATACGGCGCACGCCAGAAGCCAACGCGCTTTCGGAAATAATTTTGAACAAACCAATATCACCCGTGCGGCGCACATGCGTACCACCGCAGAGCTCAATCGAATAAGCCGAACGCTCAGCATCCGGATCCGTTCCGCCCATGGACAGCACGCGCACTTCATCGTCGTATTTTTCGCCAAACATGGCCATGGCGCCCAAGGCACGCGCATCATCCAGCGCCAGAAGGCGTGTGGATACATCGCTGTTCATGCGAATACGCGCGTTCACTTCCAGCTCAACCGTTGCCAGTTGATCGTCGTTCAAAGCTGTTGGCTGGCTGATATCAAAACGCAAACGACCATCATCGACCAGTGATCCTTTTTGCGAGACGTGTTTTCCCAAATGGCGGCGTAGCGCGGCATGCAGCAAGTGTGTTGCCGAGTGATTGGCACGGATCGCATCACGGCGGCTGATGTCGATTTGCAAATCAACCGCATCGCCGACTTTCAAATCGCCTTTATCAATCTTGCCTACATGCACAAACAAGCTGCCCAGTTTTTTCTGGCAGTCTGTCACGGTGATTTCAGCGCCCTTGGCACTGACGATACGACCATGGTCGCCGACCTGACCGCCCGATTCCGCATAGAACGGCGTCTGATTGACCAGCACATAAATTTCCTCACCTGCTTTGGCAGAAGTAACTTCTTCACCCTTGCTATTCACAAGTGCCACGACTTGGCCCTCGGCTTTTTCTTGCTGATAGCCGAGGAATTCGGTGGAGCCTGTTCTTTCTTTGATGCCGAACCAAATTTGTTCAGTCGCGGCTTCACCCGAGCCAGACCATGACTTACGTGCGGTTTCGCGCTGTTTTTCCATGGCGGCTTCAAAACCTGCCACGTCTACCGTGCGGTTTTCTTCGCGCTTCAACACGTCCTGCGTCAAATCCAGCGGGAAGCCATAGGTATCATATAGCTTGAACGCAACATCGCCCGGCAAGGCCTGACCATCGCCCAGCTTGGCCGTTTCAGCAGACAACAGGCCTAGGCCGTTATCGAGCGTTTTCTTGAAACGCGCTTCTTCCAGCTTCAGTGTTTCGGCAATCAAGGCACCGGCATCATAAAGCTCGGGGAAAGCCTCGCCCATTTTGGATTGTAATACGGGTAGCAAGCGGTACATCAACGGCTCGTGCGCGCCCAGCAAGTGGGCATGGCGCATCCCGCGACGCATAATCCGGCGCAGCACGTAACCGCGACCTTCGTTGGAGGGCAGCACACCTTCGGCAATCAAAAACGCAGCGGAGCGTAGGTGATCTGCAATCACGCGGTGCGATACTTTTTTCGGCCCATCCGGATCTGTATTCGTCAAATTCCCAACCGTCTCGATAATCGCACGCATCAGGTCAATGCTGTAGTTGTCGTGACTGCCGTTCAGCAGCGCTGTCATACGCTCCAGTCCCATACCTGTATCAATAGACTGTTTGGGCATATTGATGCGGCTGCCATCAGGCAACTGTTCAAACTGCATGAATACGTTGTTCCAGAATTCGATGTAGCGATCTCCATCTTCATCGGCAGAGCCCGGAGGGCCGCCTGCGACCTTGTCGCCATGATCGAAAAAGATTTCGGAGCATGGGCCGCAAGGGCCTGTATCGCCCATCATCCAGAAGTTATCACTGGTGGGAATGCGTATGATGCGGTCATCGGAAAAGCCTGCGATTTTTTTCCACAGTGTGGCGGCTTCTTCATCTTCGGAATAGACGGTCACCAGCAAGCGGTCTTTCGGCATGTCAAATTCTTTGCTGATCAATTCCCACGCATGGGTGATAGCCTGTTCTTTGAAATAATCACCGAAAGAGAAATTGCCAAGCATTTCAAAAAACGTATGGTGACGCGCGGTAAAGCCTACGTTGTCCAAATCATTATGCTTGCCGCCAGCACGCACGCATTTTTGCGAAGATGTCGCGCGGGTATAAGGGCGGTTTTCAACGCCTGTGAAAACGTTTTTAAACTGCACCATGCCAGAGTTGGTGAACATCATGGTCGGGTCATTGCGCGGCACCAAGGGGCTGGACGCCACAACCTGATGTCCGTTCTTTTCGAAATACCCCAGAAATGTTTTGCGAATCTCGCTAACGCTGACCATGACTTGCCTCTTAAACCTTTGAAATAATGCTATTGCCGCGCCACAGACATTCCGCAGTGCAGCAGGCAAACATCTTACTTGATCTGAAAGCCGCCTGCCATAAAAAAGGCGGCGAAAAGACTGGGCTTAACGACTGAAAAAGGTGGCCGCATCCGCAAAAACATTGGCGCGGCGGTTATCCTGCGATGCATAGGTCGGCCAGCTGCCCTCCACCACGCGGTCGAGGGAGGCGGTATGCTGGCTGAATTTCAGGCGGTAAATCCAGTAATTGGCCAAAACACGTTCCACAAAAATCCGTGTTTCCGATACCGGAATAGATTCGATAAACAACAGCGGGTCATCTTCGTAGCGCACGCTTTGCTGCCAGCGGGACAGCTTGCCGGGGCCTGCGTTATAGGCCACAGCCAGTTTAAACAGGTTATTCGACACGCCGTCTTGTTCCAGCAGCACGCCCAGATATTTCTGCCCCAGATCAATATTCACCTGCGGGTCTTTCAGCTTGGATGCTTCGAACAATTCGCTATACATTTGCGCGACATGTTTTGCTGTCGTTGGCATCAACTGCATCAAACCTTGCGCGCCGGATGATCTGTTTTGCGCCTGCGGATCGAATTTAGATTCCTGACGGATGAAAGCGTAGACAAGTGCTTTATCAACCTGAAAGCCCCGCGCCGGTGCCCATGGCACATCGGGATAAAGGGCTGCATCATACAGCTCGCCCTTTTCATCGCGGAAGGCACTGCCCATGCGTAGGGCCAGTGCTGGCATACCCTTATCAATCGCCAAAGCCACCATGGCTTGTTGCAACATAAGATCATTGCCGGGGTTAATCTGGCGCAATTCAAGCTCTGCCAAATCCGGACGCTCCGCATCCACCAATGCCAAAGCACGGCGGCCCGCTGGCAAAGCAGAGAGGGAGCGCACATGACGATCCGTCAGGCTCGGCGCCTTCCAGTTAAACTTCGCATGTTCCAGCCCCAAGGCCTTCAATGAAATAATGCCATAGAAAGTGCGCGGATATTCAGCCGAGCGACGCAACCAGTAGCTTACCTTTTGCGGTTTGTGACTGCGCAAATGCGCACGCGCGGCCCAATGTGCGCCCGCCGCACTCATCCATGCAGAAGAACGTGACGAGTTTGCTGTGATTTCAAAGTATTTCGCGGATTCTTCATACTTGCCCAAACGCCAAGCGGAAAGCCCTGCAATCCAGCCCGCTTGTGGCACATCAATGCCAGAGCGACGCACGCTGGCACTGGATAATTCATAGGCCTTATCCAGTTTGCCGTTAAAGAAATAAGACGCACCAATGTCTGCCTGCAACGCATCGTATTCAGCGGGCTGAAACAAGCTATGCCCTTCCGCTGTATCCAGATGGCGCAAAGCAGTTGTCGGAGATTCAGATAGGTTACGGCGCACGACGCGAATAATATCCAGCGCGCGGCCTGCATGGCGGCGTTGGCTCAGATAAGGCTGGGCCAATTGACCCACATCGTAATCTTGCTGCCCCATCACACCACGGCCAGAGCGTGGACGGGATAAAGATGCAGCACCCGCAGGTTTGCGACTTTCAGCCAGTTTGTAAATTTTTTGTGCATCCGGATGATCACCGAAGCGTTTCATCCATTCGGACAGCTCAGCATAGTCACTGCGATACGATGTATGCATATAACGCTGCGACAAGACATGACCCATCAGGCGTGGATCTTTCAGCTTGGTAATTTCAATATCGGCGCGGTCAAAATTACCGACATCCTGAAAAGCAAAAATATGGGCGTAGCGTGCGGCATCATCTTCGCCCAGACGGCGGCTACCGGATAGATGGCCAAACACGCGGTCCAGCAAAGATGGTTTGGGGGCTGGCATCACAACCACAGCAGCCGCAGATGCAGCCGCCGCAGGGATGGAGGCCATGGACGGCGATACCGTCATAGGCTTGCGGCGCGGCAATAATGCAGGGCCGGTTGGTTTTAGGATGTCATCTATCGGATCGTGAATCCGGGACTGCGGCACGTTTATCACGGGTTTTTGCACCGGGATCGACACGGAAGCCGCAAAGGCTGTGCCGATAAAGGAGACCATGGCAATCGCGCCTAATATCCCCCGGAGATGTCGCTGTCGCATGTTGATCTTTTGCAAAACACACACGCCCCTGTTGTTCAAAGGTGCATGATTCCTAGCGCGAAACGGGGGCTTTGGCAATTTTTCACATAATTAATTAATATTAATCCGTGAAAACAAGCGCTTAAAAAGGGGGCATTTTTACATTATGTAAATATTGCCTGCCGAAAATTATCAAAACCAAGAATGGCTCAATTTTGATTCTCGACCTTGATTCTCGTCACCGTCAGATAATACCAAGGCTGACGAGCTTTTCTTTCAGCTGCAAAAGATCAGACCAAGCCAAGCCTTTTTGTTGCGGAGAGCGTAACAAATAGCCCGGATGCAGCATGCACAGCGCTTGCACGGGCTGTTCCATCTGCGCTGTTTTATACGTCTGCCAACGTCCACGCAGACGTGTGATGCTTTGCTTGCTATGCAGCAAGGCTTGCGCGGCTGCACCGCCCATAAAAATCACCACAGCGGGGTTCACCAGCTCAATATGCCGCTCGATAAACGGCAGGCTGATAGCAATCTCTGCCGCTTCCGGCGCGCGGTTGCCGGGCGGGCGCCAATTCATGACATTACTTATATATATGTGTTCATCACGGTTAAGCCCGATGGCTGCCAGCATTCTATCCAGCAACTGGCCTTCGATACCGGCAAAGGGCTTGCCCAAACGGTCTTCATCCGCACCCGGTACATCGCCCACCAGCATGATACGGGCAGCAGGGTTGCCGCTTGCAAAAACCATCTGTGTGGCCGTTCGTTTAATGGCAAGGCCTTTGAAATTTGCAATCGCTTCGCGCAGTTCTTCCAGTGTCTGGGCGGCAGCGGCGAGTGTTTTGGCTTCCGCCAAGGCCTCAACAGCGCCCATGCTGGCCCCTGCCACAGGCTCATCCACAGCTTGTGCGGGTGCGGCACCAGACGCAGCACCAGCATTCACAGAAACCATCGGCAAGACGGTTTCCGGAATCTTTGTGCGGTCCAGCGCTTCATCACCCACCACGTCTTCTATGCCGATATCGGCATAGAACTGCAGCAGTGCGTAGGGCGAAATGCCTGAGTGGGAAAGGTTTTCTTCCATTGACGTCTGTTATACCTATAATGTTACACATTCTTTATAGACCAGACCGCGACAAATATAAAGGGACCCGCGATGACCGATACCAATACCGATCCCCACGCCCCCACCACCCCCGAAGCCACAGCACCCGAGGCCGCCGCACGTGATGCGATGCCCTATGATGTCGTGATTGTGGGTGCAGGCCCTGCGGGACTGGCCGCCGCCATCCGTTTAAAACAGCAAAACCCCGAAATCTCTGTCTGCATCCTTGAGAAGGGATCCGAGGTTGGCGCGCATTTACTCTCGGGCGCGGTTTTTGAAACCCGTGCCTTGGATGAGCTGATCCCTGACTGGAAAGAAAAAGGCGCACCGCTCAACACACCCGCCACGGATGATAAGTTTCTGTTTCTGACGGAAACCAAATCCTTCCGCCTGCCCACCCCGCCGCAAATGCACAACAAAGGTAATTATATCATCAGCCTTGGCGTCCTCGCCCGCTGGCTGGCAGAACAGGCGCAAGCACTGGGCGTTGAAATTTATCCAGGCTTTGCCGCTGCCGAAATTTTGTATGGCGACAAAGGTGCCGTGCGCGGTGTGGCCACAGGCGATATGGGCATTGGTAAAAACGGTGAAAAAACCGCTGCATGGCAGCCGGGAATTGAACTGCACGCCAAGCAAACCATTTTTGCCGAAGGCTGCCGTGGGTCGCTGACCAAAATATTGTTCGACAAATTCAACCTGCGCAAGGATTGCGACCCGCAAACCTATGGCCTTGGCATTAAAGAAATTTGGGAAATCCCCAAAGACAAGCACAAGGCAGGATTGATCGTCCATACCACGGGCTGGCCGATGGATAGCAAAACCTATGGCGGGTCGTGGATGTATCATCTGGAAGACAACCTTGTCTCCATCGGTTTTGTGGTGGGACTGGATTACCAAAACCCGCATCTATCACCGTTTCAGGAATTTCAACGTTTCAAACTGCACCCTGATGTGCGCAAATATCTGGAAGGCGGTCGCCGCATCAGCTACGGCGCGCGGGCTTTGAACGAAGGCGGCTTACAATCCCTGCCCAAGCTCTCCTTCCCCGGTGGTGTTTTGATTGGCGATACGGCAGGGTTTTTGAACGTGCCGAAAATCAAAGGCAACCACACCGCCATGAAATCCGGCATGTTGGCGGCAGAAGCCATTGCCGAGATGTTTAACGGCCAAGACCCTGCCGGTGCGGAATGCACAACCTATGCGGATAAATTCAAAAACAGCTGGTTGTATGAAGAACTCTACCGTGTGCGCAACATCCGCCCCAGCTTCCACAAAGGATTCTGGGCGGGACTGTTGTATTCCGCGATTGATACCGTTTTGCTGCGCGGCCGCGCACCGTGGACATTTAAAAACCACGCTGACCATACACAATTGAAAAAAGCGAAAGACGCGCCCAAGATTAATTATCCGAAGCCCGATGGCGTTTTGACATTCGATCGCCTGTCTTCTGTCTTTATTTCAAACACCAACCACGAAGAAGACCAGCCCTGCCACTTGCAGCTGAAAGACGCCAGCATTCCGGTGCAGGTCAACTTGGCCGAATATGGCGCGCCAGAGCAGCTCTATTGCCCTGCCGGTGTATATGAGATTGTGCAAGAAGCAAACGGCCCGCGCTTGCAAATCAATGCGCAGAACTGCGTGCATTGCAAGACATGCGATATCAAAGACCCGACCCAGAATATCAACTGGGTCACCCCGCAAGGCGGCGGTGGTCCGAACTATTCAAATATGTAAGGAAACTTACTTCGGCCCACCGAATAACGGCTTGGATTTGGAAGTCTTCGCCGTCCATTTCGGATTGACGGGCAATTCATCATTGGCAGGTACCACGGGAAATTTATTCGCGCCGTATTTGTTGCCTTTGAAAGGTTTCCATTCCCCTTCTTTTTGTGACAAACGGTCAAGCACCGCCAGTACAGCCGGAATATTCACAACCATGCCCAAGTGGCCGGAGCGTACTTCAATATTCTCGACATTCTTCGCCGCCGGATTCAAACAGCTTTCCCACCAGACGATGCCATCCATTTTAGAATAAACGGCGGTTGTCGGCACGGGCGGCGGTGTGGCACCGCGCACTTGCAAATCAATATTCTCATGATCCGATGTCGGATTGAACATTTCATAGAGCCTCTCCAGCATCGGAGAAGACGATCCCGGCTTGCCCACCATGCCCGCAGGCGTGCCCAGTGTGACAACGGCGCGGACTTTATCGGGGAATTCGCGGGCCAATTCACGCGCAAAAATACCGCCGAGGCTATGGCCCACCAGCGTTACTTTTTGCCCGCCGTTTTCTTCGAAAACATCGTGCAGGCGTTGGCGCAGGTGATTAGCCGTTTCCTGATTAAAGCCTGTATTCAGGCCACCATCCCAGCTGTGGGTTTTATAACCCTGCGCTTCAATCGTATCGCGCAGGCTTTGGGTATATTTATCGTCTGTCAAAAAACCAGGCAGAACCAGCACGGGGTGGCCGTCACCTTGGGGGATATCCGCCTTGACCTGTTCAAAACGCGTGCTGAACGTTGCGGCATCCATCATCATGCGCTGCATTTCGTTGGTCGCGTTAAACATTTGCATCAGGCGTTTATACATTCAGATCACTTCCGGTTATTGACGGGCGGTTGGTTCAGACGGTGCGTATCTTATTTCAATATTATGCTATGTTGCGCTGCACGCGCCGCATGCGCAAGAAAAAACATGTTTTTGGTGCAGCGCACACAAGAATATTACACACATTCACAATATTGTTACGTCTGCGCGCAACGATATTTCCCTTAAAAGAATCTCACGCCATGTGCCCGATAGTCATAAGTTGTTAATCACTCTGTGACATTCTGTTAGGTAGGGAAATCAGCCCTGCGTGGATTACAAAACGATATGCGCAAGGCTTTTAAAGCACAAATAAGCAGAAAGCCCGTAACGGATGAAAGGTATTTTTGGCGTCGACAAAATCTTCTCAGCCCTTGCCATTATTACACTGGTGACGGTCTCTTTGAATGCTTGTGCCAATCCCAAACAATCCCATCAGCCAGATAACGAAATTTATGTTTTTGCGCCCGCGCAAAAAGGTGATTTGCCTGCCAGCGCCACCCTCTCCGGAAATTTTCTGGCGGGTCGCTTTGCGCAACGTCAGCAAGACTGGACGGCCGCACAGAAGTATATGAATACCGTCATCCATCATGATGGCAAGAACGAGTTGCTGCTGCAACGTACCTTCCTTTTGTCCATCGGCGCTGGCGAATTCCCGCGTGCGCATGAACTGGCCACATATATATCTGAACAACACGCAGAAAATAACGAATTGTCTTTCATCTTCCTCGCCTGTGATGCCATGGCGGCGGGTGATTTCAAAACGGCGCAGACAATGATTGACCGCCTGCCCGAAGATGGCTTCGGACAATATACCAAACCGTTGTTGACCGCTTGGGCCACCTATGGCGCAGAAGGCCGCGATGCTGCGATTGCTTTCCTGACCGCCCAAGCCGAAGAAGATGACCCCACGTTCAACGTCCACGTGGCCCTGATGCACGAACTGGCGGGCGACACAGAAAAAGCGGGACACCATTATAAGCAGGCGATGGAAGCTGGATTGACGCTGCACACCGCTGTATTGGCCGCCGGCTTTTTCCAGCGCACACACGACACAGCCGCCGCTGATAAAATCTATAACGGTCTTGGCGAAATTTACGCCTTCAACCCCTTCGCCACCGTCATGGGTGCCGATGGCAAAAGCGCCGCCGTACCACCAAATATTACACGTGCCGCAGATGGTGCAGCTGTTGCCCTGTTTGATCTGGCCACGCTGTTGTACGAACGCCGCGCCTATGACAGCGCACAAATTTATGGCCGCTTGGTACAACTTATGTCGCCGCAATCCGCCTTTGGTCATTTGATGATGGGCGACATTGCCGCCCTGAACGAACAATACGCACAAGCCATTGTCGATTACGACGCGATTGATAAAAAATCACCGCTGTATTGGATGTCACGCCTGCGCATGGCCGAAGTCTATGAAGTATCGGAGCATCCGGAAACCGCTGCAAAAATGCTGACAGACTTGTCCCGTGTGCAACAAACACGCGTGCAAGCCCTCGTCTCGCTGGGTGACCTGCACCGCAGACACGAACATTTTAGCGAAGCATTAGATGCCTATGATGCAGCCCTTGGCGAAATCGGCACCATTACCGCAGACCATTGGGCCGTTGTTTATGCCCGTGGCATGGCACTGGAGCGCCTGAACAACTGGGACCGCGCCGAAAAAGATTTGTTGATGGCACTGGAGTTGCAGCCAGACAACCCAATGATTTTGAATTACATCGG
>JBGTNC010000255.1:0-3012 GCA_041743265.1 Alphaproteobacteria bacterium
GCGCTGTCGGCGGTTGGGTGGCTGGCGCTGCTGCTGTTGGCGTTACTTTGGGTATTACGACTGGTTTGGCGCGCGGCGTGATAAAGGCTGTAAAGCATCACGTTGCAACAAAACACGGCGTGAGCGCGAAAGCGACAGGTCCTGCGACTATTGTTCCTTTGACACAAAAAGAAATCGATGGGCATGTGAATACAGCAGTAAAGGCCTTTCAAAGCTTGCCAGTTGAAGCGCAGAGTGACTTTTTCACGGCACTGGAAGAAATGATAGAGAATCCCGCACAGCCGCCGGAGCGACGTATTTTGTCCGATATTGATAAAATGAGCGCGGAAGATCGTCTTGCTTTGGCGGGCGCATTGCAGCAAAAATTGTCATCAGAGTTTGGTGTTGTTGCTCCCAAGCAGGTGTCTTCAGATCCAGCAGCTAAAAAAGTTTCTGTTCTGCCAAAAATCCGTCTCAACCACACGAAGAATTCTACGCCTGCGGGGGCGGGGTCCTGATCTTTTTCTTTCCTGCGAAAATTTGCGGCGCAGGTTCTTCATCTGGTGCATGTGCAAAGCCCATATAAATAGTAGTCACGGCAACGACAAGCGTGAACAGAAACAAAAACGCCGCAGATGCTTGCACATTTGTATGCGTGGCAACCGCCAGTTTTTCAAGATCGCCCAGTAAGTGCCCACCTTTTTGCATGCTATAAGCACTGCGGCTGATATCATTCAGCATCAACCCGGCTGTCATGATGAGATCACGCCCTAAAACAAACAGACCAAAGACCATATTCAGCCAGCGTTCGGCCGTGCCGCGGCTTTTTTCGGTCGTGTTCCAAAAGGCACGCAACAGGCAAAAGCCCGCCACCAGAATTTCGCCGCCATGGCCCATAAAAACACTGACCATGTTATAGCCGTCTGTAAAAATGCACAGCACGTGCAAGGCAGCCACCACCACAAGCGCGATGAGCGCGCGGTAATGCATTTCCCGCCAGAGCCAGACGGCACCGCCCGCCATGCCCAGCCAGATGATGCCCAGTAACAGCCATGATCTGCCATAGGATTGCGTCAGCCCGCCGCCGAAGGCGAAATCGAAAGAAGGAATGGCAGGCTGCCCAAAAAACCAGCGCGTTGCGGTATGCCCCAACTCATGAAAAAAGACCAGCATATAGCCAAGGCCTGTTGAGGGGATGCTGATTAAGCCTTGCAGCGGGATACGCCAGTCCATTTCCTCCCCCAATACGGGCAGTAGGAAAATGAAGGCCAGAATAAGACTGATCAGAAAACGGCGCATGGCTTAAGGTCGGCTACGCGGCAGTTTTTGTAAAGTGGTAAATATAGCGGGATGTCAGGGCGCGCGCGGGCCTTTCGGCTTGATGGCGGTGATCTGCGTTTTTTTAGGCAGAATGGCTTGGGCCCGCGGTTGCTGTTGCTGGGCTTTTCTTTCTTGCTCGGCTAATTTTTCCTGCAGATCGTTGATTTGTTCGAGCAGGGAAACTGTGGTGCGTAAGCTCTGGTGCCATTTTTCTGCGGTCGTAAGTGTTTGCGATACCGGCGATTTGTTGCCTGTGCTATCGGCCAAGGGGGTGTCCGGTGCTTTTGCCAAAGTGCTCAAAACACTGGAAGCGACGCCTGGCTTTTGCAGCGCGGTTTGTGCAGCAGGGTCCATGCTGGGGCCGCCAAAACGGCGTAGCCATGTATCGAACTCTTGGTTCGAGGGGGTTGTGTCCAGTTTGTTTTTCATGTTCCTGATCATCGCCCGCGCACCACGGAAGTCCTGCTTATCCATCAGGGTTTCAGTCTCTCGGATTTGCTGGGCAAGATGATCGGTGAGAGATTGCGCCAAGGCCAGGTGCTTGGTGTTATAGGGTGTCAGATCGGCAAAGGCTTTTTCAAAAGCATGGCGGTGGAATTCTTCAACCGTCATCCCGTCATCTGACTGGAATTCGGCGCGCAGGGTCGCGGCCACAGAGTGTTCAAACTCTGCCGTGCCAATATTGATTCTTCTATCTGGGTACGCTTCCAGCCGTTCTGCCAGAAAGACTGTGCTGAAGGCTGCGGCATCAGCTTCGACAAAGCGGCGTAGTGTCCAGCGTTGTTCCGGCGTCAGCAGCCTTTGTTCCATTGTGTCATACCCCAGCACAACATGCTGCCAAGCATGGCGCAGTTCATGTGAGAGGTAAATCACCTGATCTTCCAACGAAAGGTCGGAATCTACATTCGCGCGCTTATCCCATGACTGATAATTGGCATGGCTGCCGCGTTCACTCAAGGTGGCATCGTAGTGAATGGTAATGCCGTTATCATCGGCAAATTTCAACATCTCGCGGCCAAGGGCCGTATCGTTAAAGGCCTCGCGCAGTTGTGTCACGGAACTATCGGCAGGCACGACAAGGACTGTTGTTGGTCGATCTTCAGCCGGCACAGCATCGCTACTGGCGGGGCCTGTGCTGTTGAACAAGACACTGGCGGCCAGCAACCCTGTAACGGCAAACATCATGGCGCGATGGCCGATGCCGCGACGGAGCTTCTTTTTTTGCGGGGCTTTGCGGAATTCTTGTGTAGCTTTGGCGGTGACCAGCGGGCGCAATTCATGCTCGATAAAATCTTCTACTGCAGCTTTGCCTGTCGCACCGTTGAAGGTTGCGGCGTCGCCACTCTTTTTTACTTTTTGAAGATAAGGCACACCCAGATACAAAATGGCCAGCCGTGCTGTGGCGGGTTTGTGCAGCCGCAATCTGGCCCGTGACGTATCAAGATCGCCTTTGCCTGCATCACGCCAAAGATCCTGCATCAATCCTTGCAGTTGCTCTTTTTCTTTGGCTGTCAGCGTCTGGCGGGCCATACGTGCCTTTCGGGTCGTGTTTACGTGAGTCTCATTATATGAAAACCTACGTTAAAGAACAATAAAAAACGACTCAAGTGTCTGTATTAATTGCCTGTTTTCCAAGGCCCTGCGTCAGATCCGGGCGAGGCTCTGTCCGGAAACAGCACGCCAGGGCGGTTTAGGCCTTCTGCAGGGCGTGCA
>JBGTNC010000256.1:0-2582 GCA_041743265.1 Alphaproteobacteria bacterium
GCTCGAAAAATACCGCGACAGCATCGGACGGCTGACAATGCATGCGCTGGTCGCCACCATCGGCATTGTATTGCTGTTTCTGATATCGGATGCCTTGAACAGATTTGCATTCAATATTGGTTACCGATGGCTGTACCCGATGGTCATGGCCGGCTTGGTCATTCAGTACATTGCGCTATTTCGTGAGAAAATTATGGGGTTAAAAGTACTGCTGGCCGTCGATGGCGTGATGCTGGCAACCCTTTGGTGTTTGGGTGCTGCCGATAAAATGGCGCTGCCGTTCTGAAATTCTATTAGATATGCGGATCAAACGACCGTGCTTGCGTACGCGCAAAGCGTGCTGCGCGTTCTTGTTTATCCAGCGCCAGCATTTCCGTCAGCGTCACTTCAACTGAATCTGGCGGTGTAAAACGGGGCTTGCCCGCTTCATCATTTGGAATGCGCAAATACCAGTTGCCCATCATCTGTATGGAATCAATCGGGTCAGCCCCCCTGCCCGCACTGTTGGAGCCGAAGCAAAAAGTCACATGATCGCGTATCTGGCCGATATTGGCCTGCGCACCGCCTTCGTCTATATTGCGGTCACGTACAAAAGCGCCATGGTATCTGCCTGCGGGCAATTCCTTCATCGGCATATCGCCAGACTTCAACACATTTTCAAGTTTTGACCGTTTGGCAGCGCGTAACATCAGGCCGCAAAAATCTGTGACAAAAAAGTGGTCTTTGGTGGCAGGCGTTGGTTCTGCGAAAATCGCCACAACGGATTTGCCGTCATTATCCATCTGGCGGTTATTGACTTTCCAGTCTGCTGGCACATTGCCTTCTTGTGCGGGCGTAAAATGAAAGCTCACGAAACGGAAATTATCGTTTTCCTTGTCATACCCGCCCATCATGTCATTCGCGCCAAAACGTTTGCAGAGCTGCTTTTTCATCTCTCCCAGCTCACGCGTGGCGGCTTGCACGGTTTCAATAGCATCCAAGCTCATGCCGTCGGCACGAAAATAGCTATAGGGCAGTATTTTTTGCGGTGCATCCGACACGGCATTTTCCTGACAATTCATGTGAAATTATAATGCCATAATAATGCCCCCGCCGTTTTTGTCAATAACCGAGCGCAAAGCTGGACTTTGCCGCCAATAACAGGCATTTTCAAAGGCATGATTAGCACATATGCCCTAAAAAACCCGGTGCCCGACATGACCGCAGAAGACCGCCAGAACGAGCTGTTTCTGATCGACGGATCAGGCTTTATTTTCCGCGCCTATCACGCGCTGCCGCCACTCAACCGCCCCGATGGCACGCCTGTGAATGCCGTACTTGGTTTTACCAATATGTTGGTGAAGCTGATCTCCGACATGCACGTACCCAATATTGCCGTGATTTTCGATGCTGCACGTAAAAACTTCCGCAACGATATTTATGCGGAATACAAAGCCAACCGTTCTGAAACACCAGAAGATCTCATCCCGCAGTTCCCGCTGATCCGCGAAGCGACCGAAGCCTTTTCTATTCCGGGGATCGAGCTGGAAGGCTATGAAGCTGACGACCTGATTGCCACCTACGCACGGCTTGCCCGCGCCAAGGGATGGCCTGTGACGATTGTGTCTTCCGACAAAGACCTCATGCAACTGGTGCAAGAAGGTGTGCGGATGATGGACCCCATGAAAAACAAATACATGGGCGCCGATGAAGTCATGGAAAAATTCGGCGTCACACCCGATAAAGTTGTGGATGTACAAGCACTCGCGGGCGATAGCGTGGATAACGTACCCGGTGTACCAGGTATTGGTATCAAAACAGCCGCCCTGCTGATCAATGAATTTGGCGATCTTGAAACACTGCTGGCGCGCGCAGGCGAGATTAAACAAAACAAGCGCCGCGAAAGTCTGATTGAACACGCGGAAAAAGCCCGCATCTCCAAACAGCTTGTGGCACTGGATGCGCATATCGACCCGCCCATGCCGCTGGAAGACCTGAAAATCACGCATCCAGACCGCGATAAACTATTCGCCTTTTTGCAAGAACAAGGCTTTCGCAGCGTATTGACGCGCATGGAGAAAAAATTCGGCACGTCTGATACGCCGGAAACCATCACAGCCAATCCCGATGCCCCCGTCACCGCAGCGCAAGACGAAGCCCTTGCCGCCCCTGCCCCCGCCTATGAGCTGGTGCAGGATGAAAAAGCCCTGCAAGCATGGGTAACCCGCGCCACAGAAGCGGGCGTTGTGGCACTGGATACCGAAACCACCAGCCTGACACCTGCTATGGCAGAGCTTGTCGGCATTTCTATGTCCACCGCCAAAGGCAATGGCTGCTACGTACCACTCGGTCACCGTGACCCGAAGGGGTATTCGGAAAGTTTCGATTTTTCGATGGCCGATAAAAAGACAGAGGAAGTAGATTTAACGCAAATCCCGCTGAAACGTGCGCTCGAAATCTTAAAACCCATGCTGGAAGACCCCAGCGTTTTAAAAGTCGGCCATAACATTAAATACGATCTGCAAATGTTTATAGCGCACGGCATTCGTGTAGCACCGGTGGATGATACGATGCTGCTGTCCTATGTCGTCGATGGTTCCCGC
>JBGTNC010000257.1:0-12831 GCA_041743265.1 Alphaproteobacteria bacterium
TTTGTTCGCATTGGTCCTTTCGCGATGATCGGCGGCATGTCCGGCGTGGAATACGATGTTATCCCCTATGGCCTGGTAAAAGGCGAGCGCGCGCATCTGGCGGGCCTGAACTACATCGGGTTGGAGCGCCGTGGTTTTAGCAAAGAAGAAGTACAAAAGCTCATGAAAGCCTTCCGCCAGTTGTTTGATGGCGCAGGTACATTGGCAGACCGCGTTAATCACGTGGCGAATGATTTCAAGACAGAACAATCCATTATGCGCATGATTGATTTTATCCGCGCGAAAGATGGCCGTTCCTTGTTGCAACCCCGTCGCGCAGGTGGCAGTGCAGATACTGACCGCGCTGCGGCCAACGGGTAATCTCTATGTCGCGCCTTGGTATTATTGCAGGGGGAGGCGGCCTTCCCCAGAAACTGGTTGCAGCCTGTCGGCGCGACCATAAATCCTATTTTGTCTTGGCGTTCAAAGGTCAGACGGATCCGCTGACGGTGAAAGATAGTCCGCATGCCTGGACCAAACTGGGTGCCACCAACGAAGCCATTAAGATTTTAAAAGATAACGGCGTGGATACGCTGGTGATGGGCGGGGCCATGCGTCGCCCCAGCCTGTTGGAACTGAAGCCAGATTTGCGCACCGTGCAGTTGTTCATGCGTTTGGGTACAAAAGCATTTGGCGATGATGCGCTGCTGCGTGGGGTCGCGGATGAGCTGGAAAAAGAAGATTTCGTTATTATCGGCGCGCATGAAGTGGAACCCACGCTGATCACGCCCGAAGGTGTCTTGGGCAAACATATACCCACACCAGAAAATCAGGTGGATATCGCCTTCGGTATCAAAGTCACCCATGCCATGGGCGCGATGGATATTGGACAGGCCGCGATTGTGCAACAAGGGATTACCTTGGGTGTCGAAGCTGTTGAGGGTACGGATGCCTTGCTGGACCGTTGCCGTGCCTTGCACCGCAAGGGCCATGGCGGTGTATTGGTGAAATCTTGCAAGCCGCAACAAGACCGCCGGATGGATATGCCTGCCGTGGGGCTTCGGACTATTCACAAAGCCTATCAATCAGGGCTTGCGGGTATTGCTGTTGAAGCGGGGGCATCTTATTTGCTCGACCGTGAAGAAGTGATTGAAACCGCCGACAAGCTGGGCATTTTTCTGCTGGGATTTAAACCATTATGATGGATGTGCAGGAAATGGTCGTCAGTCGCGTGGCCGAACCCGCTGTTGTGCAAGAACCTTTGCGCATTTTTGTGGTGGCGGGCGAAGCATCCGGTGATTTACTGGGCGCGAATTTGATGCATGCGCTTAAAAATACACATCCGGATATTGAATTCTATGGTGTTGGTGGCAAGCAGATGCAAGACGAAGGCCTGCAAAGCCTGTTTCCGATGGAAGATCTTTCCGTCATGGGGCTTGCCGAAGTGCTGCCGCGCCTGTTTAAAATCATCGGGCGTATCAACCAGACGGTGAAAGCTGCCTTGAAGATAAAGCCAGATGTTGTGATTACGATTGATTCACCGGATTTTTGTTTCCGTGTCGCCAAAAAAATCAAAAGCAAAAACCGCCATATTCCCTGCGTGCATTATGTGGCGCCCAGCGTCTGGGCGTGGCGGCCGGGGCGTGCCAAAACGGTTGCAGGGTTTCTGGATCATATCCTGACACTGCTGCCGTTCGAGCCGCCGTATTTTGAACAACACGGTCTGAAGGCCACGTTTGTGGGGCATCCGATTGTTGAGAAAATATCCAGCCACGGCGATGGCTCCAGATTCCGCGAGAAATACGGCCTGAAGCAAAACCAGCCTGTTTTTTGTTTGCTGCCAGGCAGCCGCATGAGCGAGCTTTCAAGGCTCCTCGATAAATTCAGCGAAACAGCGGACATTGTGTTGCGCCATCGCCATCAGGCCGTGATTGTGATTCCGACATTGCCGCACCTGAAGCCTTTTATTGAAAAGTTTTTCGTGGGCAAGGGGATCAATCCTATCTTGGTGACGGATCAGCAGGATAAATACGACAGCTTCGCTGCAGGTACGGCGGCACTTGCTGCCTCCGGTACAGTTACGCTGGAACTGGCGCTAGCCGATACGCCGCATATCATTGCCTATAAGCTGAACCCGACATCTGCATGGGTTGCCAAGCATTTGATCAAGACGCCCTATGTCAATTTGGTGAATATTTTGCTGCGTCGTCCTGTGGTGCCTGAATTGTTGCTGGAAGAATGTGAACCGGGCCCGATGTCCAAAGAGCTTTTAAAATTGATGGACGATAAAGATGCCCGTGGACAGCAGCTGATGGATTTTCGTCAGGCTTTGATCAAAATCGGTCTGGGTGATCCGCTGTCACCGAGTGAAAAAGCAGCGCAGGCTGTTTTTGCCGTCATCGACCGTATGAAAAAGACGGCATAAGGATCCAAGCCACATGATGAAGCGGATTGTTGCATGGTTCTTTTTCTTGGTGATCGCCGTATCGGCGCTGGCACTTATTGCCCCCAACTTTATTAACTGGAACAAGCACAAAGATGTGCTGATCGCCCGCATGGCGACCTATATCCAGCGTGATATTGTGGTGGCAGGCGAGGTTACGTTTCGTGTGCTGCCGAACCCGCAAATTTTAATGCGGGATGTGACGATTGCCAGCGTGAAAGACGCGCAAGTGCCTGCCACTTTAAAACTGCGGGAGCTGGATGCCAAAGTTCTTCTCATGCCTTTGCTGGAAGGGCGCATTGAGGTTGAAAGTTTTAACCTGACAGAGCCCGAATTAACGCTGGAAGTGATGCCCGATGGTGCGGTCAGCTGGGCGGGTATTCTGCGCGAGAAAACTGCGCAAGCCGCAAACCCTGTGACGCCTTCAGCAGGCGCCGTGAAGCTTGAAAACCTGACAGTGACCAACGGGCGGGTGCGGTATCTTAATCAGGTTTCTGGCGCGGATGTGTCGTTTGAAAACCTGAACCTGACAATCAGTGCCGATACATTGCACGGCCCGTATAAAATGACAGGTGATATGCACTATCGAGATGTGCCTGTGAATGTAGAAATTAAAACATCTGTCGCCAAGCAAGGTTTGCCGGTGCCTGTCGATATTTTATTGCAACCAACCGAAACGCTGCCGCAAATGCGTTTTGCGGGCGGGCTGACATTAAAAACGGGCTTGGCAATGGAAGGTGACCTGACGCTACAACAAGGCGCGCCGGCCAGCTTGTTTGATAATCCGTTTTTTGCAGGATTGTCGTTTATGAACCAGACGGCAGATGTCTCTGCGCGTCTAACCGTTAATGCGGGCACTCTTTCTTTGACAGATATTGCAGCCAAAGTGGGCAAAGGTGAGGTCACAGGTACGCTGGATGTGACGCTCGTGCGCGACCAGAAACCAAAGCTGCAAGCAAAACTATCCGCCAATGGTGTGACGATTGCGGATAAAAAAACGGGTTATTTACCCGTGCCGCCTGCTTTTGATGTGTCGCTGGCATTAACAGGCAAAGATGTGGTCTGGCAGGGCGTATCATTGCCTGCCGCAAAAATGGCAGTGCACTCCGAGAATGCGGAATGGGTTATCCCCAGCGCCAGCTTTACGCTGCCCGGCAAGGGACGCGCGGAAATTTCAGGTTCCGTCACGCCGTTACAAAAACTGTCCAGTTGGAAAATCAAACTCTGGGCGGATGATGCAGGGCGCATGCTCTCGGCGCTCAATCTGCCAGAGGGTAATATTTTCAAGGCCTTTGCCGCGAAAGATACAGGGCAGTCGGTGAGCGTGACGGGCAATCTGGATATGCGCCCCGATAAGGTCAGTCTTTATAATTTTGATGCTGTGCTGCGCGATGCGGGTAAGGCCTCTGGCGTTATCAATTTCTTTTCAGGGAAAACGCAAGCGCGTTTGAACTTGTCTGGCGTAGATGTGGCAACCCTGCCGCAAACAGTGCGTGACGATGCGATGGGCCATATATTGCGCCACGCTTTCGATGTTGAGGTGGACGGGTCAGATATACGCTATGGCAGCGTCACCATGCCCAAACTGTCGTTGAAGGCCGCGTCAACCAAAGATGATTTCAACGTTGAAAACCTTTACGGCACCTTTGCCGATGGCGGCGGGTTTGTGGTGACCGGCAAAGTGGATGGCTGGAAAGATAAAGCGCGGCAGTTTAATTTGGCCTATACGCTGGAAACAGATAAGCCGCAAGACAAGGCAGAAGCCTTTGGCCTGACATTGCCCGTGCCGTTGAACGCCAATCGTGCTGTTAATATCAAAGGTGATTGGGCATCCAATAAAAACGACCTGACGTTTACAGCCAATGGCGGGTTTGGCAGCGGCGATATTGCGCTCGAAACGGCATCTGCCGCACCTGCAGAATCTCAAGCACGTATTTGGCAGGGCAAGGTCACGCTGCGTCAACCGGACAGTAACAACCTTTTCGGCCTATTTGATCTTCCGCTGGATAAATTGTTGCTACCTGCGGGTAAGGCTCATTTGATTTCGGAGCTGAAGGGTAATGATGCGGGCTATACCTTGTCTGGTCTCAGCGCGTCTGTTGGCAAAGATACGGTAACAGGGCAAGTGAACGCGCGTGCGGATGGTAGTGTGCTGGCTGAATTTAAATCCAGCCGTGCGGATTTCGACCGCTGGTTTGCGGGCAATTGGCAGGTACGCAAAAATATTTCCATGATTTTATCGGCAGATCATGTTTTGTGGCGCGACCAAAGTTTCCGAGATGTTGCCACAGATATGACAGCAAAGGCAGACGGCCTGACTATTAAAAACTTCGATGGAAAATTCTGGGATGGCAGTGTTTCTGCCGCCGGACAGGCCACGTTAAAATCCGGCAAATGGCAAGGTGCGCTGAAAGGCACCATGCGCGGCACACATCTATCGCATCTGGCTGCATTGCTGGGGCTCTCGAATATTGCCGTGACAACGGGTGATGTGACGTTTGATTTGAGCGGGCAAGATGACCCTGCGGCCAAGATGTTCCACAATGTATCTGGCGATATTGCGCTGACGATACAACAAGTAACGCTGGATGCTTTTGATCCGGCAGCACTGGTGGAGTATGCGCAGGTGCAAAAAACACTGGCCAAAGATTTGGGCGCACAGCTGCATCAGGTGCTGCGCAACAACGGCGCGGCGGTTTATAAAGATGTTTCTGTGGATGTGAAGCTGGCAGAAGGCAAGATGACGATTGCAAACCTCTCCCTTGAAAATGCCGATAGCAATTTGCAGGTGACGGGTGGTTTGGATATTGGCCCTGCGACCTATAGCATTAAAGCCGAAATGACGCTGAAAGATTTACCGGATGTCGGCGGTATACAGCTGACCCGCGCGGGTGATGTGGCAAAAGCACCAGATTATCGCATGGATACCAAAGGCCTTGAGGCATGGATCGCCAGCCGCATGCCAGCCCCCGTGCCAGAGACGCCTGTCGCCGAAATGCTGCCCGTGGATGATGCCGTGATTGGCGTACCTTTGGTTGACCCATACGAGATTACAACGCCGGATGGTTTACCCAATGCGACACAAGCCGTGGTGGGCGATGTGGAAGTGGAGCGTTTGCCTGCGCCGCCCGTCGATGAAACGGCGCATACAGAAACGGAAGAGCCTTCCGTCACGGAAGCCATCAGCGGTATTTTGAACAGGCTGGGAGATAATGGTGCAGAAACAGCACCTGCGCCAGAGATGGGCACCGAGACGGATATATTGCCGCCGGAATAAAACTCTTTAAAAAATATCAGGCGTTTGAATCGCCGGCTTTGTTTTTGTAATGCTCCAGAATAAACACACGCAGCGCACTGGACAGGTTATCCGGATGATCCGCATCAATCCCTGCAATCAGGGCATTGACGGAAAGGCCTTTTTCTTCGGCAATATGTTTCAGTGAATCCCAGAAGGCTTCTTCCAGCGTGATGCTGGTGCGGTGTCCAGCCACGGTGATGGAATGTTTTTGCGAAAGACGATGGGGCAACGTGAAAAATCCTTTTTTAAAATAACAGCGCGCGATTAGTCCCGTGGGCCAATCATGCTTTCCGGTTTTACGGCTTTATCAAATTCTTCGGCGCTCAACAGGTTCAGCTCGACCGCTGCTTCTTTCAAGGTCGATCCTTGCTTGTGCGCGTGTTTGGCAATTTTGGCTGCGTTGTCATAGCCGATGACAGGGTTCAGGGCGGTGACCAACATTAAGCTCTCGTTCAACAGTTTGCTGATACGGGCTTCGTTGGCTTCAATACCCACCACACAGTTATCGGTAAAGCTGCGGCTGGCATCGGCCAGCAGGCGGATGGATTGCAGCAGGTTGTAAATCATCACCGGCTTGAACACGTTCAATTCGAAATGCCCGTTGGAACCTGCAACCGATACCGTTGTGTGGTTACCCATGATTTGGGCGCAAACCATCGTCAGCGCTTCGGATTGGGTCGGGTTGACTTTTCCGGGCATGATGGAAGAACCGGGTTCATTCTCCGGCAGGCTCAATTCGCCAATGCCGCAGCGCGGGCCGGAGCCCAGCATACGCACATCATTCGCAATTTTCATGAGCGAGCAGGCAACGGTATTCAATGCGCCAGATGCTTCGACCACAGCATCGTGTGCTGCCATGGCTTCGAATTTGTTTTCGGCAGTGGTGAAGGGGATGTCGGTGATGCCGGATACTTTGGCGGCAAATAATTCGGCAAACCCTTTTTTGCAGTTTAAGCCCGTACCAACAGCCGTGCCGCCCTGTGCCAGTTGAGACAGACGGGGCAGGGTGGTTTTTACGCGCTCAATGCCGTATTTCACCTGCATCGCATAGCCGGAAAATTCCTGACCCAGTGTCACGGGTGTGGCGTCTTGTAAATGCGTGCGGCCGATTTTGATGATGTCTTTAAAGGCTTGTGCTTTTGCATCCAGTGCGGCGTGCAGGTGCTCAAGCGCTGGCACCAGTTCATGGTGCAATTGCTCAACGGCGGCAATATGCATCACGGTCGGGAAGGTATCGTTGGATGATTGGCCCATGTTGACATGGTCATTCGGGTGCACGGGCGTTTTGGAGCCGATGCTGCCACCCAACATTTCAATCGCGCGGTTGGCGACCACTTCGTTGATGTTCATGTTGGTCTGCGTGCCGGAACCTGTCTGCCAGACAACCAAGGGGAAATGGTCGTTCAAAAGACCGTCCATCACTTCTTCCGAGGCATCGACAATGGCGCCAGCCAGTTTTGCGTCCAAAATACCTAATTCCATATTCGCAAGTGCTGCGGCTTTTTTCTGCACACCGAGTGCGCGGATCAGCGGCAGGGGCATTTTTTCCGTGCCAATCTTGAAATTTTCAAATGACCGTTGGGTTTGCGCGCCCCAATATTTATCCGCGGGAACATCCACTTCGCCCATGGAATCGGTTTCAACGCGGA
This sequence comes from Alphaproteobacteria bacterium, assembly GCA_041743265.1. Classification (GTDB taxonomy): domain Bacteria; phylum Pseudomonadota; class Alphaproteobacteria; order Micavibrionales; family UBA2020; genus UBA2020. The sequence goes on from JBGTNC010000257.1 coordinate 7,370, forward strand.
TTTCTGTGCCGTCATTGGCCGTGACGGACTGTGTTTTGGACATTTTGGATTTCCTCAAAGCAGAACAGGGTAAAACTGGGTGCTATTTTGAGCAAAAAGCCTTCACAAATCAATGGTTTTCCCGCTATATTATGTATCTATTTTTTTGGACCTAAAACGGGATGTGGGGCACGCTAAATGCTAGAAAAAACCTTTGAAAGCAAAGACGTCGAGAAAAAACATTATGACCGCTGGGAAAAAGCGGGCGTTTTTGCAGCCGATGTGAACAGCAACAAGCAGCCGTATTGCATTCCCATGCCCCCGCCGAACGTGACGGGCAGCCTGCATATGGGCCATGCCTTGACCATGACGTTGCAAGATATCCTCAGCCGGTTCGAGCGTATGCAGGGCCGCGATGTTCTGTGGCAACCGGGGACGGACCATGCGGGTATCGCCACCCAAATGGTGGTAGAACGCCTTTTGGATAAAGAAGGCAAAAGCCGCCATGATTTAGGCCGCGAAGGATTTTTGAAGCGCGTCTGGGAGTGGAAGGAAGAATCCGGCTCCACCATCACCGAACAGTTACGCCGCCTTGGCACCACACCCGATTGGGGCCGTGAACGCTTTACCATGGACGATGGCATGAGCAAGGCCGTCGCCAAAGTTTTCGTCGATCTTTACAAAGACAAACTGATTTACAAAGACAAGCGTCTGGTGAACTGGGACCCGAAGATGCACACAGCGGTCTCTGACCTTGAGGTCGAGCAGATCGAGATCAAAGGCAACCTGTGGTATTTCAAATACCCGATCGAAGGCACGACAGAACGTTTTATCACCATCGCCACCACGCGCCCAGAAACCATGCTGGGTGATACGGCGATTGCGGTGCATCCGGATGATGAACGCTATAAAGACCTTGTCGGCAAATTTGTAATCCTGCCGATTGTGGGCCGTCCGATTCCGATTATTGCCGATGAATACGCCAATCCTGAAAAAGGCTCTGGCGCGGTTAAAATCACGCCTGCGCATGACTTCAATGACTTTGAAGTGGGCAAGCGCCACAACCTGCCGATGATTTCCATTCTGGATAAAGACGCGAAAATCAACGAAAACGCGCCCGAAGAATATCAAGGGCTGGATCGTTTCGTGGCACGTAAAAAAATTCTGGCTGAAATGGAAGCCTTGGAGCTGTTGGAAAAAGTCGAGCCACAGGTACATGCCGTACCGCACGACGAAAAATCCAAATCGGTTATTCTGGAGCCGTTCCTGACCGACCAATGGTATTGCGATGCCAAAACACTGGCCGCACCTGCCATCAAAGCTGTCGAAGATGGCCGCACGCAGTTTGTCCCCAAGAGCTGGGAGAATACGTATTTTGACTGGATGCGTAATATCCAGCCGTGGTGCATTTCCCGCCAGTTGTGGTGGGGGCATCAAATTCCGGCATGGTATGGCCCGGATAATTCTGTTTTCGTGGCCGAAACCGAAGAAGAAGCCTATGCCGAAGCCCGCGCAAAATTTGGCGCGGATGTATCACTGACGCGCGACCCTGATGTATTGGATACATGGTTTTCATCCGCGCTCTGGCCGTTTTCCACACTGGGCTGGCCGGAAGATAACGCGGAAGTAAACCGCTATTATCCGGCGGAAACGTTGATCACCGGTTTTGATATTATCTTCTTCTGGGTTGCCCGTATGATGATGATGGGTATGCACTTTATGGGGGATGTGCCGTTCCGCAAGGTTTATATCCACGCACTGGTGCGGGATGAAAAAGGACAGAAAATGTCCAAAACCAAAGGCAACGTGATTGACCCGCTGGAAGTGATTGACGAATACGGCGCCGATGCGCTGCGTTTGACGTTGACAGCACTTGCCGCACAGGGGCGTGATGTCAGAATTTCGCCCACACGTGTGGAAGGCTACCGCAACTTTGCAACCAAACTGTGGAATGCGTCGCGCTTCTGCGAAATGAACGGCTGTGTGTTGAAGCTGGACTATAACCCAGCCTCTGCCAAGCACACGCTGAACCGCTGGATTGTGTCGGAACTGGCAGAAGTCAGCCGTGATGTCGCAAACAGCATGAAGGCCTATCGCTTTAACGATGCAGCGATGACGCTCTACCATTTCACATGGGGCACATTCTGCGATTGGTATATCGAATTCACCAAACCTTTGCTGAGCGGGTCTGATGAAGCCGTGAAGCAGGAAACCAAAGATACGACCGGTTGGGTCTTGGACCAGTTGCTGGTACTGCTGAACCCGATCATGCCGTATATTACCGAAGAACTGCACGCGCATTTGTTGGGCGGCGGCGAATTGTCGAAAGACGACTGGTTGCAATCCAAATCATGGCCGAGCTTTGATGACTCTGTGATTGATGAAAAAGCACAAGAAGAAGTGAACTGGGTTGTGCGTATGATTTCTGAAATCCGCTCCGTCCGTGCCGATATGAACGTGCCAGCGGCAGCACAAATTGAAATGCTGCTGAAGGGTGCCAATGCACAGTCGCAAAAACGGCTGGAAGTTTACGGCGATATCGTAAAACGTCTGGCGCGTCTGAGCAAGATCACGCTGTTCGATGCAGAACCGCCGAAAGGGTCGCTGCAAATGGTGGTCGATGAAGCCACTATCATCTTGCCGATTGCCGATGTGGTGGATCTGGATCAGGAACGCGCGCGTTTGCAAAAAGCGATTGAAAAGGAAGAACAGCAGATTGCGAAAATCGAGAAGATGCTGAACAATAAAGGCTTCCTTGAAAAAGCCCCCGAAGAAGTTGTGGAAGAACAACGCGGGTTAAAGGCCGAAGCCGAGAACGTGATTGCCAAACTCTCGCAAGCGCTGAAACAAATAGAGGCAGCATAAAAACATGAAGCCCAATACATTCCGCCGGTTGATAAATTTCTGGCCTCCTTTCATGGGGGCAGGGATCAAGGTTAAGGAAATTTCCAAAGACTTCACAGATGTGAAGGTGGAAATGAAACTGACCAAGCTCAACCGCAATTATGTGGGCACACAATTCGGCGGGTCGATTTATGCCATGACCGATCCGTTTTATATGCTGATCCTCATGAAAAATCTGGGCAATGATTACATTGTCTGGGACAAGGCCGCGGATATTAAATTCAAATCCCCCGGCAAAGGCAAGCTGACCGCGCATTTTAATATCAGCAAAGAAAAAATCGCCGAGATCAAAGCGGCGGCTGATAAAGATTACAAGGTAGAACCCACCTTTAAAGTGCAAGTCAAAGACGAACAGGGCAATGTGGTGGCCGAGGTGGATAAACTTCTCTACGTCCGCCGCAAAGACCGCAAAGAAGCAGGGCCAAAACCGCCCAAAGCCGCATAAGGCAGAAAAAACGCACATGATTGAAATCAAAGCTCCCGATAGTTACCAAGCGCAGCGCCATCTGCCGTCCGTCTTTTTAGCGGGCAGTATTGAAATGGGCGTGGCCGAAGACTGGCAAGCGCGCGTGTCTGCTGCGCTGGCGGCATTGGATGTGCTGGTGCTCAACCCGCGCCGCGCCAATTGGGATGCGTCATGGGAGCAAAAGATTGATAATCCGCCCTTCCGCGAGCAGGTGGAGTGGGAGCTGGACGCGCTTGATGCCGCCGATATTGTCTTGATGTATTTTTCGCCTGAAACCAAATCACCCATTACGTTGTTAGAGCTGGGCGTGCATGCCGCCGCCAACCCGCACAAGCTGCTGGTCTGCTGTCCGGAGGGGTTCTGGCGTAAGGGGAATGTAGATATTGTCTGCAACCGTTATGGCGCACGCCAAGTGCCGACGCTGGAAGCGCTGATTGCAGCAACAATTGAATCCGTACAGCAGCAACAAGGAGATATGTCATGATTGGTCGTATATTAGGTATTTTGGTGGCTATTGCCGTTATCGCTTATTTGTTTACGGCGATGTCTGCGACAACCAATCAGGCGGTGAACTCACCGTCTGTACAAAAAATGAAAGAAGCCGTTGAGGAAATTCGTGCCGAACAAGATGCGGCCGCTGCCAAAGGCAAAGGGCAACAGCCCGCGCAGCCACAGCAAGAACAGCAACAGCCTTAATTTTTTCGGCCTTATTTTAAAAGCAGTCATTACGCCGGCGAAGGGTATCCTTGCCGGCGTAATGCTGTCTTAGGGGGCTTAAGTTTTTTTAAGCAGTTGCAGATTTTTTCTTATCTGTGCCTTGTTCAATCAGCTTGCCGTCTGCAGGCAGGATCTGAATTTTACGCGGTTTCATATCCTCCGGTATTTCGCGGACGAGCGTGACGGTCAGCAACCCGTTTTCCAGTGACGCGCCGGATACTTTGATGTGATCCGCCAGTTGAAAACGCCGTTCAAACGTGCGCGCGGCAATGCCACGGTGCAGGTAGGTGACGCCTTGCTGGTCATCGCGCTCTTTGGTTTTGCCTTGCACCAGCAGCTGGTTTTCTTTGGCGGTAATATCCAGTTCGTCTTCGGCAAATCCTGCAACCGCCATGGTAATGCGGTATTGGTCTTCGCTGAGCTTGGCGATGTTATAGGGCGGATAGCTGTTTTCCTGTTCGTTCAACATGCCTGTTTCCAGCATGCGCGACAAACGGTCAAAGCCAACGGTGGAGCGGAAAAGTGGGGAAAAGTCGAATGTATTGACGTTCATGATATCCTCCTTGAGCAATATCAGGTTGATTTAAGTCAGGCCTACATCCCCAAAGGGGGCATGTGGCAGGAAGGCTGTATCACGAAGCCCCACCATGGGCACTTCTGCCTTCCTTGTTAAATCATATATGCAAGTTTTTTTCCGCGTCAAGCCCCTGCGAAAAGTTCAGAAAAATCAAAATTCTAGACATGCAAAAAACCGCCCGGCAAAAACGCCAGGCGGTTTTTTTGAAGAAAAAGATTCGCGAAGATTATTTCGCGGCTTCTTTTTTCTCTTCTTCTTTTTCTTTTTCGAGGCTTGCAAGACCCAGGCCAGCATACTTGTTGCTGAATTTGGCCAGACGGCCTTTTTCCTGAATTTTGGCAGCGCCGCCGGTCCATGCCGGGTGGCTCAACGGATCAATGTCGAGGCGCATAACGTCGCCGGGTTTACCCCAGCAGCTGCGCGTCGTGTATTCCGTGCCATCCGTCATAACGACGTTGATCTCGTGGTACTCTGGGTGAATGTCTGCCTTCATGGCTAATCGCTCCTTAAAATCCTTATCAGAGGCGTTTTTTACAGCCATTATTCTTATTATGCAAGCAATTTATTGACTTTGGAGGATATTTGGCCATTCTCTGCGGTAAGGGCTTAAAAAGGGCTCATTTTGTTTTCATAACAATAATCCGGACAACGGGAAAAGCATGACACAGGGCGTGGATCACAACCAAAGGCAAGATACCGCAGCAGAAGAGGCCACAGAAGCCTTGGCAGCGGCGCAGGATGCTGTGGACTCGCGGGCGATAGAGAAACCGCTGCAATTGCTCTGGCCATTGCTGCGCCCTTATAAAGCCCAATTGATGG
>JBGTNC010000258.1:0-3888 GCA_041743265.1 Alphaproteobacteria bacterium
GCAAAGCACGCAAGCCCTGCACGTAGCCGTTTTTTAAATCTGAGCTCAGCTCCACATACTCGGAGTAATACACATCTCCCGTTTCATCCAGCAGTGCAACATTACCAATCGCCGAGACGGTATCTGTCGCCATATTGTAGACGACCTTATCCGCACGCAGAATTTTTTGTCCTTGGATAATTTTAACAGCGCCGGTGGCTGTTACCGTATCGGTATTATCGTCATGCACCATTTGGCTGGCTTCGATATTCACCGCATCCTTATTGCTAAACTGCAATGGATCTGCCGCAAATGTTTGCACAGGCGCTGTCGTGGATAACAGACATGCCAGCAGAACCGGAAGCATCCGGCGTTTTAAATTCCGCAAAGGGTATATCGAGATGTTCAAACGAATGGCAGCCGTCCTTGATAAAAGACTTCTTACGGCTGATTATCCAGAAAAATCAGATAGATGTCAACGCAGACACCCCAAAGTTTTTAGGAAACAGAATTTACTTTTTTTGTAAAAAGGCTGGAATATCGCCATCAAAAGCCCCGCCCTTTACGTCTTCATCCAGATCTGCAGCTGGTTGACGGTGGCGATGGCTTTGTTTTTGGTTACGATTATGGTGACGTTCTTTTTGCTGAACGGCAGGTACTTCGGGCTTCTCGGTGGCTGTCGCCACACCGGCCACTTCCAAGAGCGTAATTTTGCGGCCGATCAGCTTGTGGATATTGCCGAGGGCTTTTTCATCATTCGGCAACACCATGGTAAAGGCACGGCCTGTCGCACCCGCACGACCTGTACGACCAATGCGGTGGACATAATCTTCCGCGTTGAAGGGGACATCCCAGTTAAATACATGCGACATGCCCTGTACATCCAACCCGCGGGCGGCAACGTCACTGCATACCAGTATCTGTATTTGGCCTGCCTTGAAGCTGTTCAGGGCGGCTGTGCGTTCTTCTTGTTCCATATCACCATGCATTGGCGCACAACTGATACGGCGTGATTTCATGAAACGGCAAACCTCGTTAATGTCGCGCTTGCGGTTACAGAATACGAAGGCGTTTTTTACATCTTCTTGTTCATACAATTTCATGAACATGGCTGTCTTGCCGCGCATATGCGCCACATTCACCAAAAACTGTTCAACGTTGGCCGATGTAGAAGACGGCGGTGATACAGTGATTACTTTCGGATTGCTGAGGTATTTATCCGCAAGTTTTTTGATCGGTGGCGGCATGGTTGCCGAGAAAAATAGTGTCTGACGTACCGGCGGCAAAATGGAAACAATTTTTTCCAGATCAGGAATAAAACCCATATCCATCATACGATCGGCTTCGTCAATCACCAGAATTTTAATATCGGCCAACAAAATTTTACCGCGATCAAACAAGTCCAGCAAACGGCCAGGCGTTGCAATCAAGACATCCACGCCGCGTTCCAGATTACGGATCTGTTCATCCATCGACGTACCGCCGACGATCAAGGCCATGTTTAATTGGGAGTGGTATTTGCCGTACTTCACAAAGTTCTCGGAAATCTGTGCGGCCAATTCGCGCGTGGGTGACAAAATCAGAGAGCGCGGCATTCTTGCCTTGGCGCGGCCACCGGCCAGCGCATCAATCATCGGAATGGTAAAGGCGGCTGTTTTACCCGTACCTGTTTGGGCCAGACCCAAAACATCGCGGCACATTTGAATGGCGGGGATGGCTTGTTCTTGAATGGGAGTCGGGTTTTTATAGCCCGCCTCTTCAACCGCTTTCAGGATACCATCGCTCAGACCGAGTTCTTTAAATTCCATAATATTGATATTTTGCTTTATATGTTCGAATTCTTTTTACTTATCACACATTGCTCATACGCCCTTTTCAATGTAATTTAAAGCATAATTTCATATTTATAAAGACGAGGTGCCCCACATGGCAAAGCCGCGCCCACAAATGACCACGGGAAATACAACGCCGGTCAGTAACTTACCTGTCAAACTGCCCACCCCCGCCAATAAATCACGCGGTCATGCGCGCAGCCCGGGAACAGAGCTTAATCTGGACTGGCTGGAAAGCGTAAACGTGAATTTCAGCGCGATAGAGCGCCGCACAGCCACGTTGTTGGGCCGCCGCACCGTGAAGAAGCAATGGCAGGCCGCATGGCTCCTCAAGGCTCTCTCCTGTATTGACCTGACCACCCTGTCTGGCGATGACACTGTGGGCCGCGTAAAACGTCTTTGCGCCAAAGCCAAAAAGCCGATCCGCGATGATATTGTCGAAGCCTTGGGCATTGCACACCTTGGTATCACCACAGGCGCTGTTTGCGTTTATCACGAAATGGTATCCACAGCCGTGCGTGAACTTGAAGGTACAGGTATTCCCGTTGCCGCCGTTTCTGCGGGCTTTCCACACGGTATGTCCCCGCTGAAGCAGCGCTTGCAAGAGATCAAAGCATCCGTTGATGCAGGTGCGCGCGAAATTGATATTGTTATTACACGCGGCCATGTGCTGACAGGTAACTGGCAAGCGCTTTATGATGAAGTCAAACAAATGCGCGAAGCCTGTGGCGACGCCCGCTTAAAATCCATTCTGGCTACAGGTGAACTGGCTACTCTGCGCAACGTTGCCAAGGCATCGCTTGTCGCCATGATGGCAGGCTCCGATTTCATCAAAACATCGACCGGCAAAGAAAGCGTGAATGCGAACCTGAACGTATCGCTCATCATGATCCGTATGATCCGCGAGTTTGAAGAACAGACAGGCTACAAAATTGCCTATAAACCCGCAGGCGGTATTTCAACCGCGAAAGACATCATGAACTACCAGTTCCTGATGAAAGAAGAGCTCGGCAATGAATGGCTGGAACCTGAACTGTTCCGCGTGGGCGCGTCCAGCTTGCTGGCAGATATTGAACGCCAGCTGGAACATTACGTCACAGGCCGTTATTCCGCCAATAACCGCCATCCGGTGGGTTAAGGCATGTCGGAAAAATCGCTTAAAAAAGTCTATGACATTCTGGGCATGCCACAGCCCAAGCCGACACTTGCGGAAGCGCAAGCCCTGCAAGATATGCTGGCTCGCCTGAAACACGCCCGCGAGAATGATCCGCTATTTGATCAAAAAGCAATGCGCGCATGGGTTCAAGCAGAAGCCGCCGCAGACCCGGATGATTATGATGATTTAAACGCCAAGGATATGGCGAAGATGCTGAATAAAGGCATTAAACCCAAACGTACAATTAAACCGCCACAAACGTAAACATTTACGCTGCCCGCAACACAGAGCAGAAGGCAAGAGGAGACAATAGATGTCCGCAAAAGTCGCAGAAATTTTTGAAACCATGGAATATGGCCCCGCCCCCGAGAGCGAGAAGACCGCATTGGAATGGCTGGATCAGCATAAAAAAACCATCGGCCATTTTATCAATGGCAAATGGGTCGTGCCCGCCAAAGCCAAATGGTTTGATACCGTTAATCCGGCAACGGGTGACAAGCTGGCAAAAGTCGCTTGCGGCACCAAAGCCGATGTAGATAGCGCCGTGAAAGCCGCCACCACCGCCCAGAAAAAATGGCAAGCGATGGATAACCACGGCCGCGCCAAATATCTTTATGCACTGGCGCGTCTGATCCAGAAAAATTCACGCCTGCTGGCTGTGCTGGAAACACTGGACAACGGCAAACCTATCCGCGAAACACGCGACCTTGATGTAAACCTTGCCGCACGTCATTTTTATCATCACGCAGGCTGGGCGCAAATTCTGGATACGGAATTTCCGGGTTATGAAGCACATGGTGTTGTAGGCCAAGTCATCCCCTGGAACTTCCCCTTCCTGATGATGGCGTGGAAAATTGCCCCCGCACTGGCGGCTGGCAATACTGTTGTGTTGAAACCTGCCGAATTCACCCCCCTCACCGC
>JBGTNC010000259.1:0-5552 GCA_041743265.1 Alphaproteobacteria bacterium
ATCCGTCATAAGATTGTCTTTAATGATGAAGAATGCGATATTATCCGAAGATGCGCCGCAAAAGGCAAGGGAGAACAAACATGCAAGATTCTACATGGCAACCGCTGCCTGCGGCTGAAAAGGTCGATATCTTACGCAGATTGAACAGCATCGAGCCTGCATGTCATTTTAATCCTGATGAAACCGCTGCCGATTTTTTGCCGCTGGCCTTCTATCCGCAAGGCCGTTTGCTGCGCGTGATCAAGAATATCAGCGGCAGTGCGCCGCTCTGGTATGCCTATCTCGCATCGGAAATTGTGCCGCTGGATGGTAGCATTGCCAATATCCATCACGCCAATGCTGAAGCACCGCTAACATTGAGCGCAGAAAATATCGAAGATTATCTGGCTTTCCGGCTCTATTTCGCCGACAAGACCGTTTTAAAACGCGCGCGTGCCGAGCTCTACAACAACGAATGGGCGGCCACCGTCCAGATGCAAAGCCATGACGGCACGTATGAGGCCAAGCTGATGATTACAACGCGCGGGGAGGTGACCGAAACCCACGTTGAAAAGCGCAGCAACGATGGCTATGAATCACTGCCTGCTTTTAACAGCCCCCAAGCCTGATCACGCTGCCGCGATTTTTTGCAGCTGCATATAATCCGTCTTACCTGTCCCCAGCATCGGTATATCCGCAACTTTTTCAATTTGTTTTGGAATAGATAATTCGTTGATGCCCATTTTGCGGAATTGCTGGGTGATGTCTTCGACTTGCGCATCTTGTGTTGTTGTATAAACAATCAAACGCTCGCCTTTTTTATCGTCCTTCACACTGACAACAGCGTGCTGGCCTTCGGGCCACATTTTTTGCAGCGCAGCTTCCACCGCTGTCAAAGACACCATTTCACCACCAATTTTGGCAAAGCGTTTCAGGCGGCCTTTAATGGCGACATAGCCTTCGCTATCAATCTCCACAATGTCGCCCGTATCATACCAACCACCTTCAGGGGGCTGTAAAACGCCGGGCGCATCTGATTTCAAATACCCCTTCATAATATTGGGCCCATGAATCACCAGTTTACCCTGCCCGTCCTCCAGACCTTCGACCTGCTCCAGCTTATACGTCATGCCCGGCAACATACGTCCAACCGTGCTGGCGCGGTTATGCATGGGGGTGTTGATACTGATCACGGGGGCGGTTTCGGTTGCACCATAGCCTTCAAAAATGCGCGTGCCGTATTTTTCGGCGTAAATGCGGCGTGTTTCTTCTTTTAATTTCTCGGCCCCTGCAAAGATATAGCGCACGGCATGGAAATCGTACGGATGCGCAAAACGCGCATAGCCCGACAAGAACGTATCTGTACCAAACAGCAGCGTTGCGTTGGTATCGTAAATCAATTCCGGCACCACACGATAATGCAGCGGGGATGGATAGTAAAATGTGCGCAGCCCTGACAAAATCGGCAGCAACGTACCGCCCGTCAAGCCGAAGGAATGGAACATCGGCAAGCAATTGAACACAATATCCGTCGGGCCAAAATCAATGCGGCTGCCAATCTGGTGGCAATTCGCGCGGATATTACGGTGCGACAGCACAACACCCTTGGGCGTACCTTCCGAGCCTGACGTAAACAAAATAACCGCAGCATCATCGGGCAGCGCCTTTGGCTTTTTCAGTTTTTCAAGCAATTCCGGCAGGTAGCGTGCGGTCAAGCCATACAACTTATCTGACAAAGATAATTCTTTGCGCAAATCTTCGAGGTACAAGAAGTTGATGCCCGCATCTTTCATCGCATCCAGCGTTGCATCTAGCTTGCCCATTTTAATGAACATTTTAGATGTAACCACAGTTGTGATCTTGGCCGTAGCACAAGCACTCAGCGTTTGCGCGGGGCCTGCGGAGAAATTCAGCATCGCAGGCGTGCGGCGGATGGCATGCATAGCAAAGAATGTTAGCACTGTACCTGTCATATTCGGCAGCAAAACGCCCACAGCTGGGATAGTGCCTGCCTCTTGCGAAACTGGCGGTAACATACGGTCCATCACACGGCCCATGGCCATGGCACGGCTGATCACATCACGGTAGTTCAACGGCTGGCGCTGTGGATCTTCCGCCACCACATGATCCCCGCCATGCAAACGGCGTGCGCGGATAAGGGCGGTTAAAAGCGTTTCGTTTGTATCGCTCGCCTCGAACATCATGCCCGACATAATATCGTAGAGCTTTGCCGCAGACATCTGGCGGCGTTTACGGCCCATGATATCATCCGGCAATTCAAAATCGCACGGCGGCATAACCGTCAGCGTAATTTTCGGGAAGGCACGAATAGTGACTTTGCCACGTAAACGCGAAAACGGCGAATATTGCGCGCCATCAATCCGGATCGGCAAAATTTTTGCATCCGCCTTATCCGCAATCATGCCGGGGCCTTCGTAGACCTTCATGAGAGAGCCTGTCACGGTAATGCGGCCTTCGGGGAAGATCATAGCGATGTTATCCTGGCGCACCACATCCACAAGTTTTTTGATGGCCATTGGGTTTGTCGGGTCCAGCGGGAAAGCATCGACCAGCGACAGAAATGGCTTGATCCACCAGCGGCTGGCGATATGCGTATTCACCGCAAAAGTAATGCGTGTGGGCAGATAAGCCGCAATCAAAGCCGCATCCAGAAAAGAGGTATGATTGGCAACAATCAACACGCGCTTGCCCGCCGCATCGAAATTTTCCAACCCCTTTACTTCAACTTTGTAAAGCCAGCCCAGAATGGCACGAATAATGGAACGCATCAGATCCTCCGTCAGCAGAGTGGATATATATACAGCAACAAGAATATTACACAGCGCCATCGCCAGAAAAATACCGGGGATGGTGACGGATAATTTCAACAAAACAACACAGACAATGGCAGATGCCACCATGAACAATGAATTCATGACATTCAAACCGGCGATGGTGCGTGCGACCATACCTTCGGGCGCACGTTTTTGCACCATGGCATAAAGCGGCACCACAAAAAGACCGCCGCAAACCGAAATGGCGAAAAGGTCAAACATCACACGCAGACCCGCAAAGCTGGACAGCAAGCCAGCAGCTGACATCAGCGCCACGTCTTCCCCCGTGGCCACAGGTGCCGCTGCCGCACCGCTCGCCGCATAAAGGTCAACACCGAACAAAGCCATACCAATAGCCGCCAAAGGTACGTACGTCAGTTGCACACGGCCCTTCAACAGCTTTTCGCAAATCAGAGAGCCTGCACCGATACCGACAGAGAAAAGCGTCAGCAGCAATGTCACCACACTTTCATCACCACCCAAGTAATCTTTGGCAAAAGCCGGAAACTGCGTCAGGTATGTGGCCCCCACCAGCCAGAACCATGAAATGGCCAGAATAGCGCGATAGACCACCACATCTTTTTGCGTGTCGATCATCATCTGCCGTGTTTCGGACCAGAAGCGCGCATTGACCTTTAAATCAGGCGCCGGCCCCAGCGCAGTCGGAATACCACGGCTGAAAAAATAACCCGCTACAGCCACCAACATCACGCCTGCGGAAATAACCCAGACGCCATAGGTATCGTTCATCACCAAAAGGCCGCCCAGAATGGTGCCTGCCAGAATAGCCAAAAAAGTACCGGCTTCCACGTAAGCGTTGCCCTTCAGCAGTTCGGCGCTTTCAAGGTGCTGCGGCAGAATCGCGTATTTGATCGGGCCGAAGAATGTTGACTGCGCACCCATGCAAAACAACACCGTCATCAACAGCCAGATGCTATGCGTCAAAAAACCGATTGCCGCCAGCGCCATAAATGCAATCTCCGCCAGCTTGATGAGACGCGAGAGTTTGGCCTTGTCGTATTTATCGGCGAATTGCCCTGCGGTTGCAGAGAAAAGAAAGAACGGCAAAATAAAAATCCCCGCCGCAAGCGTGACGAGGATTTGTGGCGACATAGATGTTTCGCTCGCCAAACGGAAGGTGATGAGCATGATCATCGCGTTTTTAAACAAATTATCGTTAAACGCGCCCAGAAACTGGGTCATGAACAGCGGAAAAAACCGCTGTGATTTCATGATGGACATGCCATCACCCCCTTGAATACTGCCCGACTATTTTGTCGTTTCTATCTGTTATAAAGCGGAAAAGTTTATTTTTCCCAAACATCCGCCACGTATTGGTTCAAAAGACGCACACCGAAGGAAGACGCGCCCTTGGGCACGCCCGGACGGTCTTTGTTGGACCATGCCATGCCCGCAATATCCAGATGCGCCCATTTGGTGCCGGGCTGGATAAAGCGTTTCAGGAAGGACGCCGCTGTCGCACTGCCGGCATCACGGCCGCCAATGTTTTTCATGTCTGCCGCCGGGCTATCAATCGCTTTGTCCCATGCATCATGCAGGGGCATGTGCCAGACCAGCTCGTCCGTTTCCTTGCCAGCTGCCATCAACTGTTTAGGCAGGTCTTCGTCGTTGCTGAAGCAGCCCGCATATTCATGACCTAGCGCGATGATGACAGCGCCCGTCAAGGTTGCCAAATCAATGATATGCGTCGGTTTGAATTTTTCCTGCGTGTACCACAGGGCATCGGCCAAGACGAGACGACCTTCTGCATCCGTGTTGTGTACTTCAATCGTCTGGCCGGACATAGACGTCACAATATCACCGGGACGATAGGCGTTGCCATCTGGCATGTTTTCAACAAGACCCACAATACCGATCACATTGACCTTCGCGCCACGCGCTGCCAAAGCCTTCATAAGGCCTGTCACCGTACCGGCGCCGCCCATATCCCATTTCATATCTTCCATGCCAGCGCCCGGCTTCAGGGAAATACCGCCCGTATCAAACGTCACGCCCTTCCCAACGAAAGCGATCGGTTTATCGCCTTTTTTACCGCCGTTATAGCGCATGGTCACAACACGGCCTTCGCGTGCGCTACCTTGTGCAACCGCCAGCAAAGCGCCCATCTTCAGCTTTTCCAGCTCTTTGCGTGTCAGGATTTGCACCTCGACACCCAGTGGGGTCAGTTCTTTTTTGATGATTTTGGCGAAGCTGTCCGGATACAAAACATTCGGCACTTCGGAGACCAGATCACGCGTCAAGAAAGCACCCTCTGCCACCTTCTGGCTGTCACTGAAAGCCTTGCGCGTTTTCGGCGCGTCTTTCACAACAATGCACAAACTTTTCAAAGTCGGCTTTTTATCTTTGGGTTCTTTGGTCAGGTATTTATCAAAGCGGTATGTATTTAAAAAAGCAGCCAAAGCAAAACGGACCACAGCCGTTGTATGATCCACAGCCTTGCCCAGTTTCAAATCTTTATCGGGAAAAGCAACCGTTGCCGTTGCTGCCTTGCGTGCATTCAACGTGGAGACAAGCGCGCTGCCGATTTTTTCAAAATCCAGCGGCTTCAAATCTTCTGCTTTACCGAGACCCATGACAATCACATGGTCTTCCTTCACGCCCAGCAGGCCCGGCAATACAAGTGATTGCGCTTTTTTGCCCTGAAACTTCGCAGCCGCAACGGCGCGTTTAATGGCCCCTTTGGTTTTCTTATCTGTATCTGCCGCAGCAGCCAGCAGG
>JBGTNC010000260.1:0-6497 GCA_041743265.1 Alphaproteobacteria bacterium
GGCTGATGCCAAAAGTTGTCTGCGTCAGGTCATTGGTGCCAAAGCTGAAGAATTCAGCTGTTTCGGCAATCTCGCCTGCCGCCAGGGCTGCACGGGGCAGCTCGATCATCGTGCCGACCAGATAGTCTTCTTTGTTAAAGCCCACATTGCCCGCCACACGTGCAATCATGGCGGCCAGCAGGTTCATCTCTGCTTTGGTCGCAATCAACGGCACCATAATTTCTGGCAGCACGGTATCGCCGGTTTCTTTTTTCACGGCGGCGGCCGCTTCGAAAATGGCGGTCACCTGCATCTCGTAAATTTCCGGATACACAATACCAAGACGCGACCCCCGCAAGCCTAGCATGGGGTTTGTTTCGTGCAGGCGGTCGATACGCTGCTGGATACGCTCCAGGCTAATGTTCAGAGATTTGGCCAGTTCGTTTTTTTCTTCTTCCGCGTGCGGCAGGAATTCGTGCAAGGGCGGATCCAGCAGACGGATGGTGACCGGCAGGCCTTTCATGATTTTGAACAAATCAATGAAATCTTGCTTCTGGTGGGGCGCAATTTTATCAAGTGCGGCTTTACGCTCGTCCATGGCTTCGGACAAAATCATCTGACGCACATGCAAGATACGTGTGGGGTCGAAGAACATATGCTCAGTCCGGCACAGGCCAATACCTTCGGCGCCGAATTTACGGGCCGTTTCGGCATCCAGCGGTGTTTCGGCATTGGCACGAATACCCATGCGGCGCACTTCATCCGCCCAGCTCATGAGGGTGGAGAAATGGCCCGTCAATTGCGGCTGACGCATGGCAATTTCACCCAGAAGCACTTCGCCTGTGCTGCCATCCAGCGTCAGTTTGTCGCCTGCTACAAAAGACTTGTCGCCAATTTTCATGGTTTGGGTTTTGTAATCAATCACAACATCGGCCGCGCCCGATACGCAAGGCTTGCCCATACCGCGTGCCACAACAGCCGCGTGGCTGGTCATACCACCGCGCGATGTCAGAATACCTTCGGCGGCATGCATGCCGTGAATATCTTCGGGGCTGGTTTCTGTGCGGCACAAAATAACTTTGTGTCCGGCTTTGACGCGTGCTTCTGCTTCATCCGAGTCAAACACAACTTCACCAACAGCCGCGCCGGGGGAGGCAGGCAGGCCACGCGCCAACAATGTCTTTTTGGCATCCGGATCAATCGTCGGGTGCAACAGCTGGTCGAGCGACATCGGGTTGATGCGCAAGATCGCTTGCTCTTTTGTAATCAAGCCTTCTTCCACCATTTCAACAGCAATGCGCAGGGCAGCTGCCGTGGTGCGTTTGCCGCCACGGGTTTGCAGCATATACAGCTTGCGGTTTTGGATGGTGAATTCAACGTCTTGCATATCTTTGTAATGTTTTTCCAGCTGCAAGCGGATGGCATTCAGCTCCATAAAGACTTCCGGCATGGCGTTTTCCAGCTCGGACATCGGCTGCGGGGTACGAATACCCGCCACAACGTCTTCACCTTGTGCATTCACCAGATATTCACCATAGAACATGTTTTCGCCCGTGGAGGGGTCACGCGTGAAGGCAACGCCCGTACCACAATCATCGCCCATGTTGCCAAAAACAACGGCTTGTACGTTAACGGCAGTGCCCCATTCTTCGGGGATGCTGTTGATTTTGCGGTAGGTCACGGCGCGCGGTGTCATCCATGATTTGAACACGGCACCAATCGCGCCCCATAACTGTTCGCGCGGGTCTTGCGGGAAGGGCTTACCCGTGCTGTCTTGCACAATCTCTTTGTATTGTTCGACAATATCTTTCCAGCCTGCGGCATCGATATCTGTATCCATACGCAAACCTTGGCGGCGTTTATAAGTATCGAGGATATCTTCAAAGCGGTGATGGTCTACGTCCAACACCACATCGCTGTACATTTGAATAAGGCGGCGATAGCAGTCCCACGCAAAGCGTTCGTTGTTGCTGGCTTTGGCAAGGGCCGCGACAGTTATGTCGTTCAGGCCCAAATTCAAAATCGTATCCATCATGCCGGGCATGGAGACACGCGCACCGGAGCGCACGGCCAGCAGCAATGGTTTTTCTGTGTCACCAAAGCCCATCGACATTTCTTTTTCAACTTGCGTCAGCGCAGCATCTACTTGCGCGCTCAGAAGGTCGGGGTATTGGTTATTGTTTTTATAAAACCATGTGCAGATTTCGGTGGATAAAATAAAGCCCGGCGGGACGGGAAGACCCAAACGGCTCATTTCAGAAAGATTGGCACCTTTGCCACCCAGCAGGTTCTTTTGTCCGGCATCGCCCTCGCAGCGTTCTTTGCCGAAGCTATAGACCCATTTTTCCGCCATACCGTTATCCATTTTCAACTGCGCCTGACCCATATCTAAATCCCCCTAATGCTGCCCGAATGCTTCCAGAATGCTTATTGTTAAAAGCTGACCAATCCTATAAACTCAGGGCCGTGAATTCAAGGTATTAGAGGGCATGAATATGGGTAACCCACAAGCAGCAGCGCAAGAAAATAATCAGCCATCCGGCAAAGTTGAAATGAATGATCTTGTGGCGCTGTGCAAGCGCCGCGGCTTCATTTACGCAGCTTCGGAAATTTACGGCGGTATCAACGGATTCTGGGATTATGGTCCGCTGGGTATTGCCCTGAAAAACAACCTGCGTGACCGCTGGTGGCAAGATATGGTCGTGGCACCACCCATCGGCCCCGATGGCAAGCCACTGCAGATTGTAGGCCTTGATAGCTCTATCGTGCAAAACCCCAAGGCCTGGGTTGCATCCGGCCATGTGGATACGTTTAACGATCCGATGGTGGATTGCAAAAAAACCAAGCTGCGTTATCGCGCGGATCATTTGCTCGCACTACTGGATGCACGTAACGATCAAGTGCTGGTTTTCACGCAAGGTACGCTGGAAGAAAAAGCGAACCTGAAGAAAATCAAAAAACTAACCGGCACGGATGAGTTGGATAAATTCGAGATTGTTCCTTTCGACCGCGTGCAGGCAGATTCTTATCCAAAATGCATCGGCCCCGATACGGACGATAAAGGCACGTTGACCGAGCCGCGCAAATTCAACCTGATGTTTAAAACCTACGTCGGTGCCACGGCATCGGAAGATGATATTGCCTATCTGCGCCCCGAAACGGCGCAGGGTATTTTCCTCAACTTCAAAAACGTGGTGGATAGTTCCCGCGTGCGTGTGCCGTTTGGTATTGCGCAAATTGGTAAAGCCTTCCGCAACGAAGTCACGCCGCGTAACTTTATTTATCGCAGCCGTGAATTTGAACAAATGGAAATGGAATGGTTCTGCCCACCGGAAGAAGCCAAAATGTGGTTCGATTTCTGGGTGCAAACCCGCCACGAATGGTGGAAGTCCGTTGGCGTCAGCGCCGATCGCCTGCAACTGCGCCCGCATGACCGTGATGAACTGAGCCATTACGCCAAAGCCGGCGAGGGGACAATTGACGTTGAATACAAATTCCCCTTCACTTGGCCAGATTTCGGCGAGCTGGAAGGCATTGCGCATCGTTGCGATTTTGACCTGACACAACACGAAAAACATTCCGGCGTTAAAATGGAATATTTCGATGACATCAACCAAAAACGCTTTATTCCGCATGTGATCGAGCCGGCATCCGGCCTGACACGCGGCGTGCTGACGCTGCTGGCTGAAGCCTATACGGTCGATGCCTCCCGCCCGAGCGGTATGTACATGAAGTTCAACCCGTCTATGGCGCCGGTGAAGGCCGCGATTTTGCCGCTGGTCAACAAAGACGGCCTGCCGGAAATTGCGCAAAAGCTGTATATGTCCTGCCGCAAGAAATTTGCAACCGAGCTGGATGTCAAACAAAACATCGGCAAACGCTATGCCCGTAACGATGAAATCGGCACACCGTTCTGTATTACAATTGATTCAGATACGTTGAACGACCATGCCGCCACCATCCGCCATCGGGATACAATGCAGCAAGAACGTGTCGCACTTGATAAAATTGAAAGCTTTGTTGCCGAAAAAATTTCGGAATAAGCATGAAGATATCACGCGAAGCCAATCTTGCCCTGAACTGGATCTTGAACGAAGCGGTGCCGCCGTTTATTCGTGACCGTAAATGGTTTGGCTGGCTGATCACTAAAATCCTGTATAAGGACAAGGCGCATATTTATATGTCCTTCCACGACCGTGTCTATGACATGACGCCGGAAGAATTCCAGCAGGTATACCGCGACATACAATCCACAGCGCTTGAACGGCCGACGGATCTTAATCAGGCCAGTATCGATAAAATTCTAGCCCATATTACGGGCGAAAAAGTTTTGGAAGTCGGTTGCGGGCGCGGATACTTCATCGACATTGTGGCAAAAAAAGGCTTTGATGTCACCGGCTGCGATGTGGCAATCGCTCCGATGTTAAAAGACAAATATCCGAATATTCATTTTCAAGAAGCCGCTGCCGAGAAACTGCCATTTGCGGATAAATCCTTCGATACCGTCATCACCACCCATATGCTGGAACACGTGCGCGATTTAAAAGCCGTGCTGGCAGAACTCCGCCGCGTGACACGCAAGCGCCTGATCGTCGTCGTCCCTTGCGAACGCCCGCATTATTACACGCCCAACCTGCACCTACATTTCTTCCCGTATAAATTCTCCTTCCTGCTGGCCTTCCAGCCACAGGGAAAATACGCTTTGGAAAAAGCGGGCGGGGATTGGTTTTATTATGAAGATCAAGAGCGTGAATGAGCACCAATAACGATGACGCGCATGAAGCAGGTACTTCTCGCTCCCTATTAGGGACGATAGCAGGGAAGTTTGATTCTACTCTGTTTCTGGTTTCCCTGATCCTTATATGGCAGGCTTCTGAGAATCTTTACAATATCCATAGCGTTTTTAGATATGCGGCTTCACCTTTGGTCGCAGACTTAACGGCCACCCTCCTTGTTTTTACACTTTGTACTCTTACATTTTTCAGCTTTCTGAATTGGTACAAAGTTCAATCCATTCAAAGTAGAGCCTATTTAATAATCACTTCTTTATTTTTCGTCACTTTAGCCGCGCAAGAGCTTGGGATATTGGTATACCTGAAAGACGCAACGCTCCCTGAAAGAGGCGTCTCCATTTTCTTACGGATATTCTTAAAGATATCTTTTGTATATTCACTGATTTTCTTTTTTTGGTATACACGCAAAGACACTGTTTCCTGGAAAGACTACAAAAACGTTTACGCTATTTTTGCGATCGTATTTTTTTATTATGTGGCGGCCGCCACGGGGCCGGGGCACATAACATCAGGGCCAAAATTTGCAATAAGCGCAGTGCAACAACCTGTCGTAGAAGCATTCAAGCCAAATTTAAGTGTTCAAGAGATAAATAGCAGAAATGAGCGTTTTGACAGTGACATCGAATTCTTCAAAAAGCTTGATGCGTATAAGCCACATAAAGCTGCGGTATATGTGGGCATTTACTACGAACTTAAAGGAGATTTAACTGCCGCAGAAGAATGGTACAAGAAGGCGTCCATGGATAAAAATCAGGACGAAGACAAAAGCCGTACGCAGGATTTAGATTTCCCGCTCGACCCAGAGGGGCAGAAAAAAAATCAAACACCGCTGGAAATTTACCGCAGGGAAGCGCTTGGAAGAAATTCGGCCACTTTAGCGCTATATGCCGAGTCATATGAGCTGGAGATGGCACGTAACAGCATCGTAGCGACCGATATCGTTTTCTGGTATGAACAAGCTGCAAAATTCGGATCTCCAGAATCTGCACGAAAGATCGTCAATTATTACTGGGCGGGTAAGTTCACGCCGCAAGACTTAACGAAGTCATGCCAGTGGATGTTTAAAATTGAAGATGTATTCATCATAAAAGTGCGGCGGACGATCATGTGCAACTTTCTGAGTTTAGTGCAGTAGGAGCAGTAAGGTTTTTCTTGAGGGGGAATCGTGGATGCAAACAATATGTACAATCGAATGCATTCTGCTATAGTCCGTTCAGCCACACAGAAATAAGCGCCAAAAGCCGACACACAACAGAAAGCAACGCGACATGAAAACCCTCACAAAAGCATTCAATACCGCCACCGTTCAAAAAGGTGATTTGTTTAAGGTTGAGCTGGATGCCAATCCGACAACCGGATATTTGTGGGATGTGAAGCTGAAGGCGGGTAAGGCGCAGTTGGTGTCTGAGGAATATACGTCATCCGCACCGGCAGGCTCTATGGTGATTGGCGGCGGTGGTGTAACCAGCTTTGTTTTCAAAGCGGAAGAGGCGGGCGAGATCGAGATTGTCGCCGAATATGCGCGTCCGTGGGAAAAGAACGCCAAACCTGCGGCTAGTCATAAATTTTCCGTAAAATCTATCTGATTTTTCAGGCTTTTTCCGTCTTACCGCCCTGTATACACAGGGAGTTATGTGCTTTTCCTGCCGGATTAACGCACTGTTAATCATTTTTGCATAAAATCGCTATAGTCACGAATTTCGATGATGAAGCGAAGGATACGGC
>JBGTNC010000261.1:0-3914 GCA_041743265.1 Alphaproteobacteria bacterium
GGTATCGCCCGTAAAACCGAAGGTAAAGTCGCCATGGCGCTTAACGATGCCGCGCTGGTTGCGCAGCATCAGCCGAAGTATCTGGCGCTTGCAAAGCAGGATGTGGATATTCTGGTGGGTGATCGCAATGAATTTATGGCGCTGTTTGGTGTAAAAACATTTGAAGAAGCCGCCGCAGAAGTTGCCAAAGCAGGCTTCACCGCCGCCATCACAGCAGGTGCCAAAGGTGCCTATGTGATCGAGAACGGCACCATCACGCATGTACCCGCCCGCAAGGTTGAAAAAATTGTGGATACGAATGGCGCGGGCGACCAATTTGCCGCAGGGTTTTTATATGGCCTTGCACAAGGCAAACCAGCCGTGGAGAGTGCGGAGATCGGTGCGCTCTGGGCATCGGATATTATCCAGCATCGCGGCGCGGAACCACAAATTGGCAAAAACGCGCCCGCATCCGCTGCCGCACCCGTCAAAAAGCATACGCACAAGCCATAAAGCCGCATCATCCGCCTTTATCCTTATCATAACGGCTGTTAACCGCTTTTTATGGGTTTACGGGCTAGATTTTGTTATAATTTAAGGGATATTTTTTGTTTGTACGGATGAGGGGCTTATTTCATGAGAAAGTTTATTTCTGCATTTTTGGTGCTGGCGAGCTGCGCGCTTCTTTTTGCCCCCCTGCCGCAAGCCGAAGACAAAGATGCCGCCAAGCCCCATGCCTATGTGATTGAGATCAAAGGTGCCATTACACCTGCCACGTTTGACCTCATCAAACGCCATGTCGCACGCGCCAGCGAGAAGAAAGCCGATATCATCGTGCTGGAAATGCACACGCCCGGCGGCTTGTATGACAGCACCCGCGATATCATTCAGGTCATTCTGGATAGCCCCGTGCCGGTTGCCACCTTCGTCAGCCCCGCAGGATCCCACGCCGCCAGTGCAGGTACGTATATTTTATACGCAAGCCATATTGCCGCCATGTCGCCCGGCACCAATATCGGCTCGGCCACCCCCATCCAGATGAACCAGCCGGATAATCCGAAGGACGATGCTTCGATGCCCGAGGGCGGTAAAAAACCCGGCTCCACGCTGGAACATAAAATCGTCAACGATGCGGCAGCCTATATGCGCAGCTTGGCCGAATTGCGCAGTCGCAATGCCGAATGGGCAGAACGCGCCGTGCGCGAAGCCGAAAGCCTGAGCGCGTCTGAATCGCTCAGCAAAAAAGTGATTGATGTGGTGGCGGATGATATCCCCTCCCTGCTCGACAAAATCGACGGCAAGACCGTGAAAATGGCACATGGTGCCACCATGGTTTTAAAAACCCGTGGTGCGCGCATTGAAACGATTGTGCCGGATTGGCGCCACAAAATCCTCGATATCATCACGCATCCGAACGTTGCGTTTTTGCTGATGACGCTGGGCTTCTACGGCCTTGTCTATGAATTCGCCAACCCCGGCAGTTTTGTGCCGGGCATTGCTGGCGTCATCTGTTTGCTGCTGGGCCTGTTTGCCATGAACATCCTGCCGATCAATTACGCAGGGCTGGCGCTTTTGTTCTTGGGGCTTGCGCTCATGGTCGGAGAAGCGATTACGCCAACCTTCGGCATACTGGGTATCAGTGGTGCCATTTCTTTTGCTACAGGGAGTATGATGTTGATTGAAAGTGATATACCGGGATATGGCGTGGACCCGTGGCTGATTGCCCTTTTCACGCTGGCAAGCCTTGCCATTCTTACGCTGGCTTTAAGCCTTGTCATGAAATCACACCGCAAACCCGCAACAACGGGGCTTGAGGAATTAGAACAAGCCACAGGCGAAGTGCTGCATTGGTCCAAAGGCCACGGCGAAGTACAAGTGACCGGTGAAATCTGGAACGCCAGTGCGGGGCCTGATTACATTTTGCAAAAAGGCGACCGTGTACGCATTTTGAAAGTCGATGGCTTACACCTGACCGTCGCACCCGCCGAGGATAACGCCTGATATGGCCCATGTTGAGCCCGGCTTTATTGTTATCTGCATTACCCTTGCGCTATTTGCATTGATGCTACTGCGTGCGCTGCGCGTGTTGCCGGAATTCAGGCGCGGTATCATTTATACCATGGGCCAGCCCACAACCGTGGTCGGCCCCGGACTTGTCGTGGTCTTGCCGTTTATACAAACCATGGAAATAGAAAATACAGCCGTAGACCCCTGCCGTATCGAAACATGGTCAGGCAAGACAGGTAACGTTGTTTTGGGCAAACATACATGGCCCGCTATCACCATAGAAAATCAAAGCTTCAAACCAGGGGACAGTGTACGCATTGTTGCCGTTCACGGAAAAACACTAACCATCGCCCCGCGCGGGTGATATAAACAACCACACAACACGCTATTCTTACCTACAGAAAGGAATTCTCTACTATGGTCCCCGGTGTTATTGGCTCAGTCGTCTTTTTTCTTATTTTCTTTGCGTATACTTTCCGCGTCTTGCGCGAGTATGAACGTGGCGTGGTCTATACCCTTGGTCGCTATACAGGTACCAAAGGCCCCGGCTTGATCATCCTGATCCCCGGCCTGCAAGCGATGGTACGTGTCGATACGCGTGTCCGCACCATCGACGTGCCCAGCCAGGATGTGATCTCGAAAGACAACATCTCCGTTAAAGTAAGTGCGGTTGTGTATTTCCGTGTCATCTCCCCCGATAACGCCATCAACAAAGTCACCGACTTTATGCGCGCAACGTCGGAGCTGGCGCAAACCACGCTGCGTTCTGTTCTGGGTAAACACGAGCTGGATGAAATGCTGTCCGGCCGTGACAAGCTCAGCACCGACATCCGCGAAATTCTCGATACCCTGACCGAGCAATGGGGCATCAAAGTTTCCAACGTTGAACTGAAGCATATTGATATCGCCGAAAGCATGATCCGCGCGATTGCCCGTCAGGCGGAAGCAGAACGTGAACGCCGTGCCAAAATCATCAGCGCCGAAGGTGAGATGCAAGCAGCCGGTAAATTGGTGGAAGCCTCCCGCCTGCTGGCAACTGAGCCGGGCGCGATGCAGCTGCGTTATCTCTCCGCTTTTCAGGAGATCGCCAACGACAAAACCAATACCATCATCCTGCCCCTGCCGCTGGATCTGCTCAAGCGTTTGGGCAATTAAGGCTGCATAAGATACAAACTATTGTTTTATAAAGACTAAATTACCCTTGATGTGGCAACGCATTAAGGGTAATTTGTTTTCCCGTATCTCCTAACCAGAGATATGTGATCTGTGGCAAACAGGCGATTCTCTCGCCTCGGGGCATTCCCCCGCCACAATCCCCGAAAAGGGTACGATTTGCGGAGAGGTGGCCGAGTGGTTGAAGGCGCTCGCCTGGAAAGCGGGTAAACTGTAACAGGTTTCGTGAGTTCGAATCTCATCCTCTCCGCCATTTTATTGCTCGCGCAAGTTTGCCAAAGCCCTCCAACATACTCAATGTTCATCAAAAATAAGGCTTTATCATCCGCCGAGAAGCACGGAAGCTTACCCGCGCCCGTATACATCCGCCACATTTGGGGGCACGATTGGGGGCATGATAACCCTACATCGCAAAGGAGTGCCCCCATGCCATTAACCGATATTCAATGCAAATCAGCAAAGCCCGGCCTAAAGCCACAGAAACTCTTCGATGCCTATGGTCTTTATCTGGAAGTAAAGCCCAGCGGCAGCAAAATCTGGCGCAAGAAGTACCGCTTCGCCAATAAGGAAAACAGGATCACTTTGGGTAGATACCCAGATATTTCGTTACAAGAAGCCCGTGAAAAGCGTCTGGAAATCTGACCCGCCCCCTATAATCCAGTCCAGATTTAGGTTAGTAGTTAATCAGAATCATGGCAGCGATATAGGAGATATTGCATGGCAAGACAGCGGCGCAGTCCGGAGCAGATTATCCG
>JBGTNC010000262.1:0-2509 GCA_041743265.1 Alphaproteobacteria bacterium
GGTTTGACCAAGCAGAAAGATCATGCCGAACTTCCGAAAGATCGATACGACCGCTACAAAGGCGCTTACTGCTGTTTTGAACATTACTATATTTATTGGGGAGATTTGACGCGTTCGGAATTTGCGGTCGTCGTGAATACAGACGAAAACAAGAATATTCAAAAAATCACTGTGAACTTTAGCCGGTTTGCAGTGGCGTGGTGGCCTTGATTAAATCTTAGCGCCCACGTGGATCGCCGCAATGCCGCCTGTGAGCGGGATGGCTTTGATGTGTTCGAATCCTGCGTCCTTCATGCGGCGGGCGAGGGCCTGACGGCTGGGGAACTGGCGGATGCTTTCGGCGAGGTATTGGTAACTGTCGCGGTCTTTCGCCACAATCTCGCCGACTTTGGGGATGATGCTGAACGAATAGGCATCGTAAATTTTGCGCAAGGCCGGATTGTCCACATTGCTGAATTCGAGGCAGAAGAATTGCCCGCCCGGTTTCAATACGCGGAAGGCTTCGGCCAAGGCGTCATCAATGTGCGTGACGTTACGCAGGCCGAAGGAAATGCTGTAGAGGTCAAACTGACGATCATGGAAGGGCAGTTTTTCGGCGTTGCCTTCCACCCAGTCAAAGCCGTTCAGGTATCCACGGTCAATCGCGCGGTTCTGGCCAACCGCCAGCATTTCGGCGTTGAGGTCAAAAACGGTGATCTTGCTGTCAGGGCCTGCCTTTTTGCGATAGCGGAAGGCAATGTCGCCCGTACCGCCAGCAACATCCAGCAAGGCCTTGTGCGCGGCTGGGCGCATCATGGAGACAAATTTCTTTTTCCAGAGTCTGTGAATGCCGCCTGACATCAAATCATTCATGATGTCATAGCGTTCGGCCACAGAGTCAAAAACGCCAATGACGCGCTCTGTCTTTTCAGACGGATCGACTTGTTCAAAGCCAAACCATTGTGACTCTTTGTTTTTCTGGTTTTTTGCTGTCATTGTTTTAAGATAGGCCCTGCGTGGGTTGAATGCAACTCACCATAAGTAGCGAAAGTATTCCGGTCAATGTCCTTTTCAAGAGCCATCATCATCGTCGGCGGGTTGACGCTGGGTAGCCGTTTGCTCGGTTTTGTCCGCGATATTCTGACGGCTGCCGTGCTGGGTGCAGGGCCGGTGGCGGATGCGTTCTTTGTGGCCCTCAAGCTGCCTAATTTTTTTCGACGTATTACGGCAGAAGGCGCTTTCAGCGTTTCCTTCGTGCCTATTTTTGCAGGTGAGCTGGAAGAAAACGGCAAAGAATCCGCCGTAAAATTCGCGCAAGAAGCGCAAGCCGTGATGCTGGCAGTTATGATCCCCTTTACCATTTTGATGATTGTAGCGATGCCGTGGGTGATTTACGTGGTGGCCCCCGGTTTTGGCGCAGGCGATAGCGCGCGATATGATCTGGCGCTTGAAATGTCGCGTATTACATTCCCGTATATTTTGCTGATGTCGTTGACGGCCTTGCTGGGCGGCGTGATGAATTCATTCAATCGCTTCGGGCCTTTTGCGGCAGCGCCCATGCTGTTTAATTTGTCGTTGATTGCCGCGCTGATGTTTTTCTCTCCCATTGCCGAAACGCCGGGCCATGCTATGGCGTGGGGTGTTGCCGTCGCAGGTATTTTGCAATTCGCATGGCTCTTTTATGCCTGCCGCAAATTGGGCGTGATGCTGAAATGGCAGCGACCCAAATTAACACCACGCATTCGCACCCTGTTCAGAAAAATGGGGCCGGGCGTGTTTGGCGCGGGTATTGCGCAGATTAATCTGTTCGTCGATATGGTGCTGGCATCCTTGCTGCCCATCGGCGGTATTTCTTATTTGTACTACGCTGATCGTTTGTACCAGTTGCCCTTGGGTGTGATTGGTATTGCCATTGGTACAGCGCTTTTGCCCATGCTGAGCCGCGCTTTGAAGACGAACGAGAAAAAAACAGCGGAGCGGTTGTTTACCAAAGGTATCGAAGCCGGTGTGATGTTTGCGCTACCCGCCACCATTGCCTATATCGCGGTAGGCGGCACGCTTGTCGATATTCTGTTTGTGCGCGGTGCCTTTGCTGCTGATGACGGTGCGCAAGCGGCTTATGCACTGATGGGATACAGCCTTGGCTTGCCGGCCTTTATTCTCAGCCGTGTACTCAGTACTGTTTTCTTTGCACATGGGGATACAACATCGCCTGTAAAATTTGCCGTGATCTGCGCGATCATGAATACAGTCTTGGCATTGGCTTTAATTTTGCCGTTCAAGCATGTGGGGATTGCCATGGCGACGGGTTTAACGGCATGGGTTAATCTGGCCTTGCTCATCCGCGCTCTGCGTAAACGCGAATTAATCACGCTGACCAAGGGGGCTATCCGGCGGGCGACTATTATGCTGGGGGCGGCTCTGGCCATGGGTGCGGGGCTTCTGGTTATGGATTATGTCATAATGCCGCACTTTATGGATAGCGGCACGAGCATGCGCTTGGTGGGCTTGGCACTGCTGGTCGGCGTTG
>JBGTNC010000263.1:0-17113 GCA_041743265.1 Alphaproteobacteria bacterium
GTGTATATGAAGATATGACCGCGTTGCCCAAAAACGCGCGCGGCAGTGTATTGACCATCGGTAATTTCGATGGCGTGCATCCGGGGCATCAGGCCTTGATGTTGCGGACACGCGAAAAGGCAGATGCGCTGAAAACACCTGCCGCCGTGATGACGTTCGAGCCGCATCCGCGTGAGTTTTTTAAACCAGACGAGCCACCGTTCCGCCTGACGCTTCTGCCGATGAAGGCGCGTTTGTTTGCGAAAAATGGTATGGACCACGTCTTCGCGCCACCGTTTGATGCCGGCTTTGCCGCACAAACCGCCGATGATTTTATGGATTTTTTGCAAGACCGTTTGCAGCCGCGCCATATTGTGGTGGGTGCCGATTTTGCTTTCGGCAAAGGCCGTGCAGGCGGGATTGATACGCTGCGCGATCGTTTTGATGTCACTGTGGTCAAGCCCGTTTTATGCGATAGCGGCGCGGTTTATTCATCTTCCCGCATTCGTGCTTTGCTGCAAGAGGGCAGGCTTGCCGATGCCGCCATCCTCATGGGCCGCCCGTGGGAAATTGAGGCCGAAGTTGTGCATGGCGATAAACGCGGGCGTGAACTGGGTTATCCGACCGCCAACCAACAGGTCGAAAATTATGTGCGCATCCCTTATGGCATATATGCCGTACGCGTGCGGATCGAAGGCGAGGCAGTGTCTCGCATCGGTGTTGCCAATTTTGGCATTCGTCCGATGTTCCGGATCAAGCAGCCGATTTTCGAAACATTCATCTTCGATTTCACCGGAAACCTATATGGAAAGATCATGCGGGTCGAGCCTGTGCGCTTTTTGCGTGGTGAAAAGGCTTTTGATAGTCTGGATGCCCTGACTGTACAGATGAAACAGGATTGCCTTGATGCGCGTGCTGTGTTCAAATTGTTGGAATGAAACGAAATTTTAAGGCGAAAACATACACATGACCGAAGCGAAAGCAGCAAAACAACACAAAGTCGGCAAGTTCTTTCTGTTCGGCATGGTGATGATCCTGATTATCGTGGTGGCAGACCAATATGCCAAGTGGCTGGTGATGGAAACCATGCTGCGCACCGAAGGCGGTACGCCTGCGTTTTTTGACTGGTTTACCACCCGTCAAACGCTTGAATATTTCTTTGACCAGCGCGAGAAATATAATACTGTCACGCTCACACCGTTCTTGAACTTTGTGATGGTTTGGAACGAGGGTATCAGCTTTGGTCTGTTTAATAACAGCGACACGCTGGAGGGCAACAAGACGCTGTCTCTGGTGTTGATCGGTCTGTCGTTGATGATTTCGCTGATGATGATTGTCTGGCTGGCGCTGGTGCGCGGCCGTTTACTGGCCTGGGCTTTGTCGCTGATTGTTGGCGGCGCTGTGGGCAACGTGATTGACCGTGTTCGCTTTGGCGCGGTTGCTGATTTTATAGACTTTCATATGAACGGCATGCACTGGCCGGCCTTTAATCTGGCCGATACCTGCATCGCCCTTGGTGCGCTGCTCTTGGTGATCGACACCATGACCAGCAAGGAAAAAAATCCGTTTCTCGGCTAGGGCTTTGTGGCCCGCCCGCGAAACGCAGGAGCAGAAAAATGACACAGGCTTGCGTGACACAAAAAATCAAAAAAATGCTGTTGCCCATGTTGCTGGCAACGGCGGTTTTGTCACTGGGTGCTTGCGATACTATGAAGCGCGAGCTGGGCATGGGCCGTCATTCGCCAGATGAATTTGCCGTGGTAAAACGCGCACCTTTAAGCCTGCCGCCGGATTACGCGCTGCGCCCGCCGTCGACCGATTACCTGCCGCCTGCCTCTGAATCCACCCAACAAGCCCGCACGGTTTTGATGGGTGAAAAAACGACAACGACCAAGGCGGGTGGTGCCGAGACTGCTTTTCTTGAAAAAGCAGGTGCTTATGATTCTGATCCTGCCATCCGTGCGCAAATCAACCGCGATAACGGCTTTATCGCTTTGCAAAACCGCACCGTGGCGGACCGCCTGATTTTCTGGGAAGAATCCAACGTGAAACCGGATGATGTGCCTGCCTCCGTCGTGGATGCCAAGGCAGAAGCAGAACGTCTGCAAAAAAATAAAGCAGACGGCAATGCCGTGAATACCGGACAAGTGCCCGTGATCGAGAAAAAGAAAAGCACGTTCGAAAAAATATTCTAATTCTCACTTTATGACCGGAGTATACGATGAAAAACATCCTGCACGTTAACCTTGCCGGATTTTCGGCGCTGTGCCTTGCGTTGTTATTGTTGGCCCTGCCTTTATCGTCGTATGCAGCCGAGCCAGGCGTTGATGGTCTATACGTACCCGACCGCGCCGGATTGCTGGCGCATTGGGAAGCAAGCATCGAGACCGATGCGCATACCCTGCAATTCGAAAAAACAGCGGAAGAGGGCGTTTATCTCTTCGCTACTGATTTCTTCCCCTATAAAGGCCGGTTGCGTTTGCTGAATGCTGTGGTGGTGGCCGATGGTGATAATTACTATGACGATGTGTATCGCGGTATTATCGAGCTTGAGCTGCTGAATGCAGATGAAGCGTTTCAAAAGAAATTCAGCCGCAGCTATTACGCTTGGGTCGAGCAAAACAATTTCTTTTTCGATGCGCAAAACAACGTCTGGTTTCCATCCAGCACATCGTCAAAATATCTGAGCAATCGTCCAGAGAGAATTGCAACTGCAGCGGATCTGCCCGTCAAAGCCAGCTGCCCTGCGTGGAAAGACCCGAAGGTATTGCGCAGTGTTTTGCCGATTGGGTTTTTTCTGCTGATTGTACTGGCCCTGCTGTTTTTTGCACGCAAGCAAAACAAACGTATCTGGGATAACCATGCGCAAGCACTGGCCGAACAACAGCGCGGCCTGACGATGGTGCAAGAAAGTTTGCAACATCAGCGCGAACATACAAAACTTTTGCAAAACATGCTGACAGCGCTGCGGGAGCGGCACTGATAGCTGTTTCCCGCTCTGTGGTTTTGGCTCACTTACGCTGCAGACAGCCTTTGTAAAACGCTATTTGTATCCGCTGGATTATCCAGCACCAGATCAGCCACCAGTTGATGGCGGAACCACGTGACCTGTCGTTTGGCGTAATGGCGTGTGGTTTTTTGTGCCTCTGTAATGGCATCGGCAAGCGGTGTACCGTTTTGCAGGTGTGACAATAATTCAGGATAACCCAGTGCCTTTTTCAGTGGCACGGCATCTGCTACGGCTTCCGCATATGTTTTGGCGAAATCTGAGACTTCTTCCAAGGCGCCTGCGGCAATCATGTGGTCAAACCGGCCATTGCATTGCTGGTATAACAGCGCGCGCGGCGGCAGCAGAGCCACAAACAAAAACTTCATATAGTCAGGTGGGCCATCGGGCGGCAATTCTTGCCATGCGGCAAGGCTTTTGCCGGTATGTGTCAGCACTTCCATCGCACGGATTAGGCGTTGCGTATTGCCGGGGTGCAAACGGGCCGCCATGACAGGGTCTTTGTCTTGTAATTCGGCATGGAAAGCGGCATTGCCCATGTCGTGCATGCGTGCCGCCATGTTTGCGCGTACATCGGCGGGTACATCGGGGATAGGGCTGATACCGCGCAGCAGTGTTTTGAGGTAAAACCCCGTGCCGCCGACCACAATGGGCATCTGTCCGTTTTTATGGGCCGTATCAATTTCCGCCTGCGCCATATCGCGCCAGCGGGCGGCCGTGCACAAGCTATCGGGTGACAGCGCACGATAGAGACGGTGCGGTACCGTGGCCAGATCTTCGGGCGATGGTTGTGCCGTTAACAGCGGCAGGCCATCATAAACCTGCATGGAATCGCCGTTGATAATGACGCCATTGCATTGTTTGGCAAGCGCCACCGCCAGACCGGATTTACCGCTGGCGGTGGGCCCACCGATGACAATTGCGTTGATCACCTTTATTTAGGGAACTTCAGGGCGACGAAGCGGCGGTCGTCCTTGCGTGACAGGAAAAACAGCACCGAAGATTTTTTTGCCTTCTGTGCGGCTTCAACCTGTTGCACAACATCGGCCGGTGCTTTTATTTCCAGCTGGTCTGCTTCGACAATGACGTCACCTGTGGCAAAACCACGTTCTGCTGCAACGCCGTTCGGGAATACTTCCATGACCAGTGCGCCCTTGGTGGTGGCGGGCACGCCGTATTGGTCGCGCAAGGCATCTGTCAGTGTGGTCACGCTGAAGCCGAGTGCGGGTACTTCCGTGGCTTTGGCTTTTTCAACAGGTGGCGGTGTTGGCTTTTTATTGGTCAGCAGGCCGCTTTCTTCCGCTTGTTCCAGCTGGCCCAGTTCGACCATCACGGTTTTCTTCTCGCCCTTGCGCCACAATTCCATGCTGGATTGTTTACCGACTTCTGTTTCGGCCACAATGCGCGGCAATTGGCGCATATGGTCAATATCGCGCCCGTTGAAGGACAAGATAATATCGCCCGGCTCAACGCCTGCTTTGGCAGCGGGGCTATCCGGCGTGGTGCTGGAAACCAGCGCACCGCGTGCCTTGCCCAGTTTCAGGCTATCGGCAATATCATCTGTGACATCTTGAATGCGCACACCCAGCCAGCCGCGACGCGTCTGACCGTATTTCACCAATTGGCTGACAACGTTTTTGGCAAGGTTGGACGGCACGGCAAAGCCGATACCAACAGAACCACCCGTGGGCGAGAAAATGGCCGTATTCACGCCAATGACATCACCTTGCATATTAAACATCGGGCCGCCGGAATTACCGCGATTGATGGAGGCATCGGTCTGGATGAAATCATCATAGGGCCCTGCATTGATGTCACGCTGGCGGGCAGAGACAATACCTGCTGTGACAGAACCGCCAAGGCCGAATGGATTGCCGATCGCCAGCACCCAAGAGCCGACTTTGGCTTTGTCACTGTCGCCAAAGCTGACAGCGGTCAGTTTTGTTTTGCTGGCATCGACTTTTAAAACGGCCAGATCGGTTTTTTCATCCACGCCCACCAATGTGGCATCCATCGTCATATCGTTTTGCAAAATGATGCGGATTTCATCGGCACCTTTAATCACATGGTTATTGGTGACCACATAACCGTTTTCCGCATCCACAATAAAACCGGAACCGAGCGCGGAGACTTTGTTGTCGCCCTGTTGCTGTGGCTGGTTTTTAAATTGGTCGTAAAAATCGCGGAAGAAATCTTCAAACGGTGAACCGGGCGGCAATTGCGGCATTTCCGGCAGATCGGGACGGGCCTGCATTTCCACTGTGGCGGTTGTCGAGATATTCACAACAGCGGGGGACAGCCGTTCGGCCAATTCTTCAAACCCGTCCGGTGTGGCCGCGGCGGCAGGATGCAGCGCAGCCAGCGACAGGGAGAATGCCAATGACAAAAAGAGTGCGAAAAGGAAAAAAGCGCGTTTGGCGCCGAAGATGATGTTTTGCATTATACAGAACCCTCCGTATTGATGATGGTGATTGAAGACCTGTTCTTTATTATTCATGCGCTTCCCCCGCACGGTCGTCAAGGGCGGGATGGCGCATAGGTATTTATGCACCTTAATGTATATATAGAAGCCGGATGGCGATCTTAAAACCCCCGCAAAACGGCCACGATCACAAAACCGAAGAGTGCCAGCATGATGCCTAAAACCCGCAGTTGGCTTGGCGGCATGGCGGATATGCGGGCGGTTATTTCTTTCATCCCCTCGGGAAAGAGCGCGTACATGGCGCCTTCCAGCACAAACATCAGGCCGATGGCGGTCAGAAACTCGATCATACCGTTGTTCCTTCTGCGTGTTGATGTTGCCAGCAGGGACGTAGCTTATTTCTTGCCCTTCATGTCCTGGAAGAAGCGGAAGAAATCGCCATCCGGTGACAAGATGAGCGTGGTGTTATCGCCAGACAGGCCTTCTTTGTAGGCTTCCATCGTGCGGTAGAAGGCATAGAATTCCGGATCTTTCTGGAAGGCATCGGCGTAAACGCCAATGGCTTGCTCATCACCTTGACCGCGCATGATCTGGGATTCTTTTTCAGCTTCGGCCAGCAAAACGGTGCGTTCTTTATCGGCTTTGGATTTGATTTCCTGTGCGGCTTCTTGGCCTTGGGCGCGGAATTCGGCGGCTTCACGTTCACGCTCTGTGCGCATACGGGCGTAAATGGCCTGCGATGTTTCATCTGGCAAATCGGCACGGCCAATGCGCACATCAATCACTTCAACGCCGTAGTTTTCTTTGACGGTGCTGTTGACCTGATTGCGGATGGTCATCATCAAGCGGCCGCGTTTTTCGGACAGAATGTCGTTCAACGATGCGTTACCCAACGTGGCACGCATGGTGGAGTTGATGATATTGCCCAGACGCGAATTTGCCTGCGTAATGGTTTGCAGGGATTGGTAGAATTTCAGCATGTCGGTAATGCGGTAGCGGGCGAAGGTATCGACCATCACACGTTTTTTGTCGGACAAGATCACTTGCTCCGGCGTGGCATCCACATCCAAGGCGCGTTTTTCAAATACCATGACTTGCTGGATCATCGGGATTTTGAACTTCAGGCCGGGTTCTGTGTATTGTGCGACAGGTTCACCGAACTGGATCACCATAGCCTGATGTCTTTCCGTCACAATAAAGACAGATTGGCTGACGCCGAAAAGGATCAGGGCGATCAGGATGATGAGAAACGCGGGTGCTTTGTTCATGAGTATCTCCGGTTATATCTTTGTATCTGGCGCAGCAAAATCTATGCGCAGGTTATTTACTTTTTGGCCGATTTGGGCTGTTCCAGCTGCATATAGGGCAGCACAGGTACGCCACGTTCGTCGCCGACCAGAATTTTACGGCTGTTGGTTAAAATGTCCTGCATCGTTTCGATGTAGATGCGTTTTAGCGTGACATCCTTCGCCATGGCATAGGCTTTGTAGACGGAGAGGAAGCGGGCGGCATCACCCTCTGCCTTGCTGATGACGGCTTCTTTATAGGCGCCGGCATCTTGCAGCAGTTTTTGTGCATCACCACGCGCGCGCGGCACAATGTCGTTGCGATAGGTTTCGGCTTCGTTCCGCATACGCTCTTTATCTGTGCGGGCGCGCTGTACGTCGTTAAAGGCATCGACCACCACTTGCGGCGGATCGACGCGCAAAAGCTGTACGTTGTTGATCACAACACCGGCTTCATATTCATCCAAGATACGCTGCATCAGGTCTTTGGTTTGTACTTCAATATCGGCGCGGCCTTCGGTCAGGGCGCTTTGAATAGGCGTGCGGCCGATGATTTCGCGCATGGCGCTTTCGGCCACTTTTTCGACCGTGCGTTCAGGGTCTGCGATTTTAAACTGGAACTTGGCGGCATCGCTGATGCGCCACAAAGCCACAAAGTTAATATCGGCAATGTTTTCATCGCCTGTCAGCATCATGCTGTTGGAACCTGTGTTGCGGCTGCTGACTTCGACTTTGCGGTCAATCGATACATCCACTTTTTCAACAGATTGAATCGGCCACGGAATGTGATAGCCAAGGCCGGGTTCCGCGCGGGTGGCTTGCCATGCGCCAAAAGTCATTTTGACGGCATGTTCGCCGGGTTCAACGCGGTAAAAACCGGTACCCAGCCATAACAGGGCGAGCAGAAGAATAATGCCAAAGAACGCTTTGTTCGGTGGCATGCCACCAACGCCGCCGCCGCCCATGCCACCGCGAAAACGGTTTTGTGCTTGGCGCAACATGTCATCAAGATCGGGGCCGTTGCCGCGCGGGCCGCCACCGTTGCCACGTTGTGGGCCTTGGCCCCACGGGTTTTTGCCGCCGCCTTTATTGCCACCGTCATTGCCACCGCCACCACTGGGCGGGCTGCCCCATGGGCCCGTGTTCTCCAAAACCGTACCGTCCAAGGCGATACCGTCTTGATCCGGCATGTTGGTGTCTGGTGTGTGGTTGTCGGCTGTCATTACGGGCATTCCTTCGAGTTGAGTATCTTGATTGTCTGGTCCGGCTCTGGTGCGTCATATATTGCGGCGCGGGCTTGAAAAATATTATGAAATTACTGTTTTATTTTTCGCATCCCACTATATGATGTGCCCAGTTAGACCCGCAAGGGGTTTGGGAGAAGGTACAGGATATATGTCGTTCGTGCAAAAAGAACAGGTATTGGCCAAATTGAACGAAATACTCGATCCGGCTTTGGGCCGTGTCGGGGGCGTTTCCCTGACGGATGGCAAGATTTATGTCACCATCGAAGCCGATCCTGCCAAAGGCTCCGCGCTGGAGCCGATGCGCCAGAGCGTGGAGACGGCTTTGTCTCAATTGCCCGGTGTGCGCGAAGTACATGCGGTATTGACCTCTGAACGTGCCGCACCCCCAAAATTATCCGTGAAAGCAGGGCCTGCGTCAAAAACGCCCAGTGGTCCGGGCGGGCATAAAATATCATCCCGTCCCGTGGCACCCGGTGTGCGTCATATTATTGCGGTGGCATCTGGCAAAGGCGGCGTGGGTAAATCAACCGTGGCGGCCAATTTGGCAGCAGCTTTTGTATTGCAAGGCCGCCGTGCAGGGTTGTTGGATGCCGATATTTACGGCGCGTCCCAGCCCGTGATGATGGGGATTAACGAAAAACCCCAGACAGATAAAACCGATATGATTATTCCGCCGGAAAAAGATTTCGGCGATGGCAAAAAACTGAAATTGATGTCCATGGGCTTTTTTGTGGATCCGACAGCGCCTGTCATCTGGCGCGGGCCGATGGTGCATAGCGCCATCCAGCAATTGTTCCGCGATGTCTTGTGGGGGGATCTGGATGTGCTGGTCGTGGATTTACCGCCCGGCACCGGTGATGCGCAGCTGAGCCTTGCGCAATACGTGCCGCTGTCAGGGGCTGTGATTGTTTCTACACCGCAAGACGTGGCCCTGCGCGAAGCTGAAAAAGGCATGCGTATGTTTGAAAAAACCAATGTGGCCGTGCTGGGTATGATCGAGAATATGAGCTATCACATTTGTAGCAATTGCGACCACCGCGAAGATATTTTTGGGCACGGCGGCGTGCGTGATGCGGCCAAGCGTTTGAACATTCCCTTCCTGGGCGAAATTCCGCTGCAACCCGCCGTGCGCGCACAGGCAGATGCGGGCATGCCGATTACGGCTGCCATGCCAGATCACCCTGTGTCGCAGGGATTCATGAACATTGCGGCACGGCTGTGGATGGCCTGCCCCGAGAAAAAAGCACCTGAGCAAAAGGCACAGGCCAAAACAAGGACAGCGCAGTAAACTGCGCTGCCTTGGTCTCTTGATCTTTTAAAGTATTTTATTTGGCCTTAATGCCGTGGCGGCTTTGGCCCCTTGTTTGGTTTGGGGGCGGGCTTGGTCGGGCCTTTTTGTTTTGGCTCTGGCGCGTCTTTGTCGACCAGATCAAAGCCGAGGTCTTCGGCCTGACGCAGTTTGACATCGAGCGGCATGATGTGGCTGACTTCGTTGAAGGCGCGTGCGGCGCGTTTCATCAAACGTACATCACCAGCTGTTGGTTTTTCACTGGCGTTGCGCGATGCATCGGCCAAGAATTCACCCATAATTTCCAGTTCGTATTCTTCCGGCGCAATCATGGTGCCGTTTTTCATACCTTTGGACAGCATTTCAAGATCGGCTGTTGTCATGGCGACAATCAAGCGCTGTGTTTGCATGTTCAGTGTTTCAAACGGTGCATTTTCTGGGCCCATAGAAATAGCGGCCATAAATTCATCCACCAGTGATACGGTTTCAGGTGCCAAGTGGCTTGCCATCTCGTCGAAATCTTCGGCATCAACCAACAAAGCGGCGGCGGTTAGGGTATCAACTTTTTTGTCTGTGTTACGTCCGCGCATTTCTTCTTCGATCAGGCCCGCCGCGACCAGACCTGTTAGGTCCAGTTCGTCACGCAGGTTCAAGGCCAGATTAATCTCAGGGCGGTCGGGTAAAATTTTGTTGGCAATGGCGTGTAGCGGATCATCTTCCGCATCGTCGCCTTCGTTCCAGAAATCGCTGTCGGTTTCGTCATCGTCATACATGCCGAATTCGTCATGATGGATGGGGCCGGTAAAGCCATCGGGTTTTTGGCCACGATAGGGCTCGAAATCATCGCGCAGGCGCGGTTTCGGCTCAGGTTTTTGTTCTGGCTTTGGCTCGGGCTTGGTTTTTTGTACGGGTGCTGCAGGTTCGTCATCGATATCAAATGCGCGGCCACGGCGGTCTTCCAGAAAGGAGAGGCTTTCTTTGCTCGGTGGTTTTTTCTTTGGCTCGGCCATGCATTTCTCCTTAAAAATCAATGGTCTGGGCGCATTATCGCGGGCGCATTTCATTATGGAATTTGATATTAGCGGATTCGATACCCCAAAAACAAGGAAAAAAGCCAAAAACCCCGGATTTTGTAATATTGTTGCGGTATCTGGCTTTTATCCCGTGTATGGGTAGAATAGCAAAAACATCTCACAGCATAAGGCGATCATCATGCAAGCGCTGCAAAACTATCAAAAAACGTCACTGACC
Source organism: Alphaproteobacteria bacterium (assembly GCA_041743265.1). Lineage (GTDB taxonomy): Bacteria > Pseudomonadota > Alphaproteobacteria > Micavibrionales > UBA2020 > UBA2020. The sequence continues at coordinate 10,481 of JBGTNC010000263.1, forward strand.
GGTCTCGAAGTTGAAATGGGCATCGGCATTGCATCGTGGGAAAAAACCGGCGGCAAAACGCAGAAGATCATTATCGATGTAGATATGTACCGCAACGCCGGTGCGTTTACGGGTACAGATATCAGCGACTGCATCGATTATTCCGCAGTGTTTGTCTATGTCACCAAAAACTGGCCCAACCGTCCGCATACGGATTTGCTGGAAACACTGGTCGAAGAACTGGTGGGGTTTTGCCTGAAGGACGCAACCATCGCGGCCTGCCGCGTGAAGTTGTCCAAGCCGCATGTGTTTAATGGCCGCGCGGTGCCCAGCGTCGAGTTTTTCCGCACGCGGGATTAAGGCTTATTTTTTATCCCAGACCGTAATGGTGTAATCCGCACTGTCTTTCGGCCCTGCATTAAAAAACTCTTCGGATGTTTTGTGCCACTGGCTTTTGTCAAAGTCAGGGAAATGCGCATGGCCACCGTCTACGGTGCAGTGAATGGTCGTTAAATAAATGCGGTGGGCTTGCGCCAGGGCTTCGCGGTAAATCGTTTCCCCGCCAATCACCATGATTTCATCTGTGCCTTTTTCGGTGCAGATATTTTGCGCGGTTTGCAGCGCGGATTGAAAATCGGTGCAGACGGTCACGTTATCCGCAGTCCAATCCGCATTGCGGGTCACCACAATGTTATCGCGGTCGGGCAGGGCTTCGGGCAGGGTTTCAAACGTGACACGGCCCATGATATTGGGTTTGCCAAGGCTGGTGCGTTTGAAAAAAGCCCAGTCACCTTTGACGCGCCACGGAATGTCTTTGTCTTTGCCGATCACGCCGTTTTCGGATGCCGCTGCAATCAAGGAAATGCGCGTCATACCGCAACCGGTGCCTTGATGGCTTCGTCATGCGTGTAATCCAGCAATTCAAAATCTTCGTATTTGAAGCTGAAAATATCTTTGACGTAGGGGTTAAGCTCCATGCGCGGCAGTTTGTGCGGCGTGCGGGCCAGTTGCAGTTTTACCTGCTCCATATGGTTGTCGTAGATATGCAGGTCGCCAAAGCTATGCACAAAATCACCCGGCTTCAGGCCTGTCACCTGCGCCATCATGAGCGTGAGAAGGGCATAGGAGGCAATGTTGAACGGCACGCCCAGAAATACATCGGCGGAGCGTTGATACAGCTGGCAGGATAATTTTCCATCCGCGACATAGAACTGGAAAAAGCAATGGCAAGGCGCCAGTGCCATTTTCGGCACATCTGTGGGGTTCCATGCTGTCACAATCAGGCGGCGGCTGTCGGGGTTGGTTTTGATGTCTTCGACCACTTGCGCGATCTGGTCAATCGTGCCGCCGTCGGCAGCCGGCCATGAGCGCCACTGGTGGCCATATACGGGGCCCAGATCGCCGTTGTCATCGGCCCATTCATCCCAGATGCGGACTTTGTTGTCTTTCAGGTATTTAATGTTGGTATCGCCATTCAAAAACCACAGCAGCTCGTGGATGATGGACTTGGTATGCACCTTTTTGGTGGTGACCAGCGGAAAGCCTTCGGACAGGTCATAGCGTGTCTGATAGCCAAAACAGCTGATGGCGGAGGTATCTGTGCGGTTTTGCTTGTGCGTGCCGTGATCCAGCACGTGCTGCAGAATATCCAGGTATTGTTTCATGCTTCGCTCCCCCGATTTTGGTCATTTTAGGCATTTTTTTGTTTTTTTCAGGATAGCCGAAGCCGCCCCTGTTTTGACAGGGGAAAGTGATTTTTTAAAGCCACTTCCTTGACACAGGCATTAAATTATGTAAACCTATGGCACCCTTTACCCGACCGGATCTTTTTTTCATGAAGACTTTCGTCACAACATATCCTGCCCCGCAAACGGTGGTGACGTGGGATACCAAATCATTCGATGATTTTCAGGCCGCGCGTGGGCCCGAAATGGTCGAGATTGATGAAAAGCGCCTGCAGCGCATTTTTAATGAAGCGGTATCACCAACATTTCATCAGGCGCTGGATTGGGCACGTGAAAACGGCGTGCGGTTTTTTATTGATCCGACGTTGAAAGATGCCGGTGCCTATTACGTCATGGGCACAGGTGTTGTGGGCTTGAATGCGCGCTACGCCAGCAACCCCATGCAGGCAGCACCTTTGCTGACACACGAAATTCGCCATGCGTGGCAGGATAAACAGGGTTTTATCCCGACGGTTGGCCGTAACTTTGCCGAATATTTTATGCAGATTTCCTTGATCGAAGCAGATGCGACAGCCTATGAAAAACTGGCGCAGCACGAAGAATATGCGCTCTGGGATCAAGATGGTTACGACGGTGGCCTCAAACAGCCGTCCACCAATCAGGGCCGTACTTTGCGCAGCGGCTTTAGCAGCTGGACGAAAAATCGCGGCAGTCTCTATGGTGAAACAGCCGCCCGCCATTTCGGCACGCTGTTGGGGATCAAGGGCATCAAGCCGCGCGATTTCGGTATCTCATTCAAAGCCTATGAAGAAAAAGACAAGCCCGTGATTAAAGGCATAGATGTTTCCAATGTGGCAGCGGCTCTGGCCACAGGCGTTGCCTTTGACGGCAAAACCAATTACCTCGATACAACCGAGATGCGGGATTATCTGGCGCAAAAAATGTTGAAGCCCACCTTGGCACAAAAGTTCTATGCGGCCAGCCAAAACCTGCCGCCTTTGGTCAAAGAGGTGAACAAGCGTCTGCGTCAACAGCAGCACCAGCACCGTAAAAAAACGGGCACTGATTTATATCTGTGATTTATATCTTTAAGAAGAACAGCAAAATTTAAAACGACGGCGGGCGCGGCGGTGCGGGCCGGATGGCGGTGGTATTCAGCGCCTGATTGTCGTTGTCTGATTTTGGCTGCACATCGGGGCGTGGCGGGCCGATGTGGTCTTTGGATTGTTGCAGGTATTGCTGGCGTGTCATGCCGGTATTGGTGATGGCTTGTTCCAGTGTGGGCAGGGTATCGCGGTTGTAGATACCGATTTTCTGGTTGATCTCTTCCAGCTTCTTGGCATTTGCGGGTGACAGGTTTTCAATCGTGGTCAGCGCAAAGTTTTGCGGATTACTGCCAAAGGTATTCGGGCCGAAAGAATCGCCGATCTCCAAAATATCGGGGCCATCCAACCGCACAAAGGTCAGCGGCTCGCCCACATCCATGCGCATTTGGATGATATGCGCGTATTCTTCCAAAGCGCGGGCGTGCCATTCATCGGCAATCACGGTTTTCGGCGCATCTTTTTGCCAGACGCCCATGAGGTTGCGCGTATCGCGCGCGGCCTGTTCAAATGTATCTTGCAGGCTGGATGATCTTGCCTTGATGTCGTTGAAGGTGGTCACGGGCAGCGGTGATCCTGACATGGCCGGAATAATCCCCGGTGCATCGGCGGTGACAAGGCTGCAGAGCCAAGCGCCCGTCACATAGGCATCTTGCTCCAGCCGTTCTTTACGCAGGATATAATCATAAGGGGATACGATAATGCTCGATGCTTCGTTATACGGATCCGCGTGCAAACTGGCGGCTTTGTGGTATTGCAGGGCATGTACAAATTCATGCGTCTTGGCACCCAGCAAACGTTCCTGGCTGTCGAGCGCTTCCATGCCATAGAGCACGCTATTGCTGAAACTGGTCTGCCCCGGATTTGCCAGATAGCGGAAGGAGTGATAGACCGCGCTGGGGCGCATGCCGAAATCTAAATCTTCATGGTGAATAATTTTATCTGTGGCGGCCTTGAAGGCTTTGCCAACATCGCCCATCACCGGATCTTGCATCCGGTCGATCCACGCGTCCACCGTTTTCAGGCGTGTGCCAAGCTGTCTGCGTTGCGTCTCTTCAAGAGCGCGCAATTCTTTTTCGTCTGGCTTTTGCTTTTTGACAGGATCAACCATAAATCTCTCCGATAGAGCATGATTATATCAAATAGCGGTCATAGCCCAAAGCAAAAACCCCTGCTGCGCTGCACAAGTCATTGTAACCTATTGGTTTTTAAGGATCGGGTGCCGTGGAGGACAGAAAGGATTGTTGGAATTTCGTGAAAATTGCCCTATACTTATAAATGTCGGGTTCGCCCGACTATGACGATAAACGTGCTGTGGAATAAACGATACGGACCCGGGGGCGGTACCCGGCGGCTCCACCATTTAATTTTGTGACCCGATTGGTGTCACATAGAGTTTGCGGCCCGACTTGTGCCGCAGATGAAATTAGGGGGCCGAAATAGGATCGACGTGCGTAGTAAAGACGGCTTCTTTCGTTCGGCATTGTTCCGCCGTTATCGGGCTATTTTTATAGATGCTAATGATAATACAGTAGCACCGGTTCGTCTCGCAGCTTAATTGCAGCCTGACAACCAAATGATACAATCCCTTTATCTTTGCGGATAAAGGTGGGGCGTGGGGCGAGCCTAGCAACAGAACTGCCCCGCTTTTCTTTTGCCCGTTTCGGGCGTGAAACCTCCTCCGCTTCTCATAATGACGTAAAAATACCAAGGAAGACCGTGACAGGTGCTTGGACTCGCACTAAAGTGATGTGCTAAAATCAGGTTCAAGAAAACCAAAGACTTGCAGGGAAACAAGCATGGCGCGAAATCAAGACGAAGCATTCCGATATGACAAAATGGTCGAACGCGCGTTGCGCGGCGTCGTGCAGCAGGCTTTGCAAGAAGTTGTTGATGACGGTCTTGTCGAAGACCATCATTTCTACATCACGTTTTTCACAGAACATCCGGGCGTTAAAATTCCGTCCTATCTCAAGGAACGCTATCCCGGTGAGATGACCATCGTTTTGCAACACCAGTTCTATGATCTGGAAGTGGATGTGGAGCGTTTTACCGTCATGCTCAGTTTCAACAACGTGCCGGAGCGTTTGACGATTCCGCTGGCCGCTGTGACCATCTTTGCCGATCCGTCTGTTAACTTCGCGCTGCAATTCCAGCCGCTCAGCGAAGAAGACGATGAAGAAATCCACTTCGAAGCCGAAGAGCTGGATCTGGATAAAGACGACAAGCAGAAGAAAAAAGGCGAAGTGATCTCGCTCGACAGCTTCCGCAAAAAAGACAAGGCGAAGGACAAAGACGAAACCGCCGCCAAGCCGAAAAAAGAAGACAAGGCGAAAGCAAAAGACAAAGAGCCGCCGAAAGAAAAAGAGCAGGATAAAGACAAGGACAAAACCTGACCGCCATGTCAGACGCCTTGTTAACATCTGCGATTTCTGTCCGTGACCTGACCAAACAATACAAAACCGTGCAAGCTGTTGCAGGCATTTCCTTTGATGTGCCAAAAGGCAGCATTACGGCCCTTTTGGGCGGTAATGGCGCGGGTAAAACCACCACAATCGCCATGTTGCTGGGCGCGCTTATTCCCACTTCGGGCACGGTACATATTTTGGGCCATGACATGCAGCGTAACCGTTTTGCCGCGTTGCCTTATATGAATTTTTCATCGCCTTATGTCGATATCCCTAAAAAACTGACCGTCATCGAAAACCTGCGCGTCTATGGCCGGCTTTATAACGTGCCGGATTTGGAAAAGCGTATCCAAGTGATGGCGGATGAGTTGGACTTGAACGAATTCATCACGCGCTCCGTCGGTAAATTATCCGCAGGTCAGCAGACGCGGGTTTCCCTCGCGAAATCGCTGATCAATGCCCCCGAAGTTTTATTGCTGGATGAACCCACCGCATCGTTGGATCCGGATACGGCAGACCGTATTCGCGGATATTTGCAAAACTATTGCACGCAGCATGGCATGACCATCTTGCTCGCCTCCCACAACATGCGCGAGGTAGAGCGGTTGTGCGACAACGTACTCATCATGAAGCGCGGCAAAATTGTTGACAGCGGTACGCCGGATGATCTTGTCACCCGCTACGGCAGACGCGACATGGAAGAAGTGTTTCTGGATGTCGCGCGTGGCACAGGTAATGCAGCGGCGCTAGCAGAAGAGAGTGATGCGCCGCATGGCGTTGCGCCCGACCGCGAAGGGAATGTGGCATGAACGCAAGCCTGACACGCATTTACGCCATTTGGTTGCGGCATATTTATATCCTCAGCCGCTCCATCCCGCGGTTGCTGGAAATTATGTATTGGCCTTCCGTCCAAATGATTATGTGGGGCTTTGTCAGCCGGTTTTTCGCCATGCGCGGCGGCGGGGATTTATCCACGCTGGATATGGCGCTCGGCACATTGCTGGGGGCTGTCTTGTTGTGGGATGTTTTGTTCCGCACACAAATCGGCCTGTCCATTTCCTATCTGGAAGAAGTCTGGGCGCGCAACATGGGGCATTTATTCGTCAGCCCCTTGCGCCCGTCCGAATGGGTGGCGGCGATGATGCTGGTCAGTCTGGCGCGCGCCATGATCGGTATTGTGCCTGCGGCTTTGCTGGCCATTCCGTTCTATGGCTTTTCGATTTTTGATCTGGGCTTTCCGCTGCTCTTGTTCTTTTTCAATCTGGTTCTCATGGGCTGGTGGCTGGGGCTGTTGATTACGGCGATGTTGATCAAGGCAGGGCCCGGGGCTGAAAGTTTGGCGTGGATGACAACCTTTGCGCTGGCACCTTTTTGCACGGTGTACTATCCGCCCGAAGTATTGCCGCTGTGGATGCAATATATTTCCGAGGCCATGCCTGCCGCCCATGTCTTCAACGG
>JBGTNC010000264.1:0-5949 GCA_041743265.1 Alphaproteobacteria bacterium
TATACGTGAAGCATTGAAAGAGGACAGACGGTTTGAAAAATTACACAGTCTTCCGGATAGCGCGGTAAGATTTAAAGGAATATCAAATCAGATCAAATAGATAAGTTTTGCTGAGCTAACGATAAATTGGATATTACAGGGGCCTGCTGTGCACAGCGACGAAAAGTGCTGTCTAGAAACGGCAGGTTTTGATGTTGTTTCACTGTTAAGCCGTCAATTGCCCATGAGGACTGTTAGCGGTAGACTGTATCCATGCTCACTTTTTTTAAAGTTACTTTTATGCGTGTCGTTATCTTTGTTTTGGCTTTTATAGCTTTTTTCTTCCCTGCTGCGGCGGGGCAGGCCGCCGATAGTGCGCGTTATGCAGAGGCAAAGGCCGCATTCAAGGCGAAGGATTTTGAAACGGCTTATAGATTGTTTAGTGGCCTCGCCGAAGACGGGGATGCCAAGGCACAGGCGCAATTGGGTCGCCTTTATCATGGCGGCATGGGCGTTGCGTCTGACTGGACAGTTGCGGCTGAGTGGTACCGCAAGGCCGCGGATCAGGGCAATGCCTTGGGCCAGTTTCAACTGGGGCAAATGTATGAATCGGGTCGTGGCGATTGGGGCGTGAATGTCGGCAAGGGGCTGGATAAGGATTTGCCGTCTGCTTTTAAATGGTTTGAAAAAGCGGCACAGCAAGGTATGCCTGCGGCAAGTATAGAAGTTGGGCTTTCTTACCTTAACGGTCAGGCGGTCCCCCAAGATTATATGAAGGCATACATGCATATTGGTTCAGCAATCCGCTGCTATGGCAAGCCTGCAAACTATAGCCCCGGTTTGGTGGAGATGCATCGGCCGTTATTGACCGATATTCGCCCGAAATTGACGCCTGCGCAGAAAAAGCAGATTGCGCAGAGTGAGGCTTTTATTGATAACATTGAAAAAACGTATAAGTCTTCCAGCCTAGCCACGCAGAAAGCGATCGGTTTAGAAGACGGCTTTTGCGGTTATCCACAAAGTTGGGAATAAACGGGGGTTTATATAATGGACCACCAATAAACCTGTTTATTTCCGCGTCAAAATCTGGAATATACATGCAAGCCTGTCGCCGCGTGTGCGGGTAGGTTTTGAAGAATAAGAACACTCCAGCCCAAGGTTGCCTGAACCATGTCTAAAAAATATCCCCGTCTTGAGCGTAAATCCGGTCTTTATCTGAAACCCACAGCCAAAAAAGGCCGTGGCGTTTTTTGTGATCGAGATATTGTGAAGGATGAAATTCTGGAAGTGACACCTTCGCTGGTTTTAAACGAGCAAGACACGACCCATGCCGATGAAACGCTGTTGGTGAACTATACCTTCACCGTGGGGGAGTTGACCAAGGAAACGCGCGCCAGAGCGGGTTTAAAAAAGCAGGAACTGGCAAGCTGCGTTATTATGGGGCTGATGACTTTTTGCAATCACTCGGAAAAACCAAATGCCGAAGTGAACTGGCATGAAAAAGGCGGCACGGTGTATCATTCCCTGCACGCCACACGCGACATCCCGAAAAATACAGAAATCTGCACGACATACGGCGAAGGCTGGTTTGACGAACGCGCTTAAGGCGTGGCCCGTTTAGCCGCTATAAAATCCATGATGTCTTGTAAAACCGTTGTCCGTTTCCGAAAGGGAACGGAGAGGGGTAGCACCGCGCCCACATGATCTGTTTTCGGATAGATCATCACAGAAACATCATTGCCAAGCGCGGTGAGGGCTTTGGCAAGGTTATGGGTGTTTTTAGGATAAACTTCCGTATCATCCGTCCCCGTTGCCAGCAGTAACGGCGGCATATTGGCGCGGGCATAGTTGATGGGCTGCGTTTTTGCATCGGGCGCGGTTGAGAAAAGCTCTTTCACCTTCGGGTCTGTAAACGGCAAGAAATCATAGGGGCCTGCAAGGCCGATCACACCACGAATCCATTCTGTGCTGCCGCCTGCTTTTTGCAGATAGCTTGCGTCCAGCGTTATCATCAGCGCGTTATAAGCGCCAGCGGAATGGCCGAGGATAAAAATATTGCGCGGGTCCACGCCATAGCTTTTGGCGTGTTTATAAAAATGCACAAATGCATCGGCACTATCGGTCAAGAAATCCGGATAATGTACGGCAGGGTACTGGCGATAATCGGGAATAGCAGTGACGCAGCCGCGACTGGCGAGCGCTTGCCCAACAAAACGGTAAATGTCTTTACGCCCGCTTTGCCAGCTGCCGCCATAGAGGAAAAACACAGCGCAAGCTGACGCATCAGGCTTTGCGGGCAGGTATATATCCATCTTTTGCATCGGCCCGCTGTTATAGGCAATGTCGGGCGTCAGCGTATAACCGCTATGTGGTGTGACCAGATTAAGCAGCTTGGCCCCGCTGCAACCACCCAGCATAAGGGCGCAAAGCGCTGCGATTGCTTTTTTGAAGAAGTGTGCAGGCATCAAAGCAGCTGCGGTTCTTCACCGCGGGCTTTGACGAGGGCGGCGACACGTTCTGTTGCGCTGTGTAATTGCATTTCATCCGTGCCACGTAAAATCAGAAACAGGCTAGGGGTTTGCCCGTCGCGCGGATAGCTGCCGATGTCAATCTCGGGGAAGGCTTTTTGCACATCTCCCAGTTCAAAGGCAATATCGCCTTCTTTCAGGTGGCAGGCAACGGTGCGGGCAATCACCGGTGTGCCGCCTTCGATCATGGTGTCGATGTGCAACAGCATGGCCTGCATGATTTTGGGCACGCCTGCCATCACAAACACATTGCCAAGGCAAAAGCCGGGGGCCGCGCTGACGGGGTTGTCGATCAATATCGCGGTATCAGGGATACGTGCCATGCGCAGGCGCGCGTCATTCAGCTCCACGCCGCGACCATCGTAATAGTCTTGTAAAATTTTGCGCGCATCGTCGCGTACATCAATTGCGATGCCAAAGGCTTCGGCGATACAATCGGCGGTAATGTCATCATGCGTCGGGCCAATGCCGCCTGTGGTAAAGACATAGGTAAATTTTGCGCGTAACTCATTCACTGCACCAATGATGGCGGCTGGAATATCAGGCACGGTGCGGGCTTCCATCACGCGGATGCCACGGCGGTTCAGGTGGGCGCAGATATAGGATGTATTCGCATCCTGCGTCGCACCAGAGAGAATTTCGTTTCCAATCACAATAATGGCAGCTGTGGGTGTCATGGCAGGATGTCCTGATGTTTTGGCCAAAACAGGGCCGGAAAAGCCCCGTATGGTCAGCAATATAGCAGTTTTGACTTGTTTTTGGAGGGATTTGGGGCCATTTTAACCATAAAAGAAGGAAGAAAATGGGTAAGGAACGCGAATTGACATATCAGGAAGAAGACGATTTCTTGGAAGAAACAGACATCACCCTGCACGACGCAGAAGCTTTTGCCGGTATGCGCAAGGCGGGCCGTCTGGCGGCCGAGGTGCTGGATTATGTGACAGATTTTGTCGTCCCCGGTGTGACCACCGAAAAGCTGAACCAGCTTTGCCATGATTTCATCGTGCAGCACAACGCCGTGCCAGCCCCGCTGAACTACAAAGGCTTCCCCAAATCAATCTGCACCTCCATCAACCATGTGGTGTGCCACGGTATTCCGGGCGACAAGCAGCTGGATGACGGCGACATCATGAATATTGATGTGACCGTTATTCTGGATGGTTGGTACGGCGATACCAGCCGCATGTATTGTGTGGGCGATAACGTGCCGGTCAAGGCGCGTTTGTTATGCGATGCAACCTATGACGCGCTCATGGAAGGCATTAAAGTTGTAAAACCCGGCGCCACGCTAGGTGACGTTGGTCATGCGATCCAGCGTTTCGCGGAAGAACGCCGTTTTTCTATCGTGCGCGATTTTTGCGGGCATGGCATTGGTCGTGTGTTCCATTCGCCGCCTTCCGTTTTGCATTACGGCACCGCTGGCCGCGGTACGGTTTTAAAAGCTGGCATGTTTTTCACGATCGAGCCGATGATCAACGCAGGCGGTTACCAGACAAAAGTATTGAACGATGGCTGGACGGCTGTGACCAAAGACCGTTCCTTGTCAGCACAGTTTGAACACACGCTGGCGGTGACAGAGGACGGCTACGAGATTTTCACCCTTTCCCCCAAAGGCTATACAAAACCGCCCTATGGCTGAGAAAAAAATCAAACCCGCCGCAGATAACACCAAGCCCGTACCGCATCATACAGGGCATCGTGATCGTTTGCGCGGCAGGTTTGTTAAATCCGGTGCGGGGGCTTTTGAAGATTACGAGCTTTTGGAAATGGTGCTTTTTGCCATTATCCCGCGCCGCGATGTAAAGCCGCTGGCCAAAAAACTGCTTGCCGATTTTGGTGGTATCGCAGGTGTACTGGGCGCGAGTGCGGAAGATTTAAAAGCCGTGCGGGGGCTTGGCGACAATGCTGCGATTTTTTTAAAAACGGTCCATGCGCTGACACAACGCATGCTGATCGGCGATGTGATGCACAAGCCGATTTTAAGTTCGTGGCAAAAACTGCTGGATTATTGCCACGTGGCTATGGCGCATGAAAAGCGCGAACATTTCCGTATTTTATTCCTGAACCGTAAAAACCAGCTGATTGCCGATGAAGTACAACAAACAGGCACGGTAGATCATGCGCCTGTGTACCCGCGTGAAATTGTACGTCGTGCGCTCGAATTGGGGGCGACAGCGCTGATTTTGGTGCATAACCATCCATCGGGCGACCCAACTCCATCAGATAGCGATATCACGATGACCGAAGAAATCATCCGTGCCGCCCGTGCGCTGGATATTTGGGTGCATGACCACCTGATTATTGCCAAATCCGGCCATACCAGCTTTAAATCCATGGGATTGCTGGATTTTTCTTTATAAGAAGTTTTTAAACTTTTTTCCAAGCTGAAGCGTTTTCAAATCGTCTTATACTTAGTCAAAGTTTTATTCGGTTAAGGGAGGTTTCCATGCGTTCCATATTTTTAGCACTGGCGGCTGTTGTAATGTTCGGCGTTTCGGCCACACCGGCAATGGCGCTGTCTTGTGCGCAGCCGAAGGTGAACGAGGATATCATCGACCATAGCTCCGCCATTTTCGAAGGTGTTGTGATTGCCGAGAAAAAGACAGACGCAGATGTTGTACCAGGTTCCAAATCATCTCTGGATAACGGGGTCGTTTATACCTTTGAAGTGACAAGAGGTTACAAAGGTGCTGAAGCAGGCAACAAGCTGGAAGTCACCCGTAATATTTATTGGGGCGACGGGTTTACCATGGGGCAGGCTTATCTGGTTTTTGCCGTGCGTCAGGGCCATAACGGGTATTTGGTGGCAGAGCTTTGTGGGCCGACCACAGGCCTTGCCTATGCGGATGAATACCGCAAGGTGCTGGACATCCATTTTGGCCCAGAGCACCGCGGCCCCCCGGGTTTTGCACAGTAAATACGGGCGATTCCGCCATGTTATTGAATAACGTATTGATTTTTATTCATAAAAATCATACCAAGGAAATGGCGAAAGCCATCGTCCTACCAATGACAGAAAAGGCAACCCCTTTGGCGCAAGGTAATCGGCAGCAAAATGACCATGATCTGGTCAGACAGGCGCAGGCGGGCGACCGCCAAGCTTTTGCCGTGCTTGCAGAAAGGCATTACAGTCTGATGTTTAAGGTCGCGTGGCAGTGGTGTGGTAACCGGGATGATGCGGAAGATATTGCGCAAGAATCCGCCATCAAACTCGCACAAAATATTCGCCGCTTTCAGTTTGAATCAGCCTTTACCACATGGCTGTACCGTATGGTCATCAACGCTGCCAAAGATTACTTCAAGGCCAAGAACCGCCGCAGTTCGCGCGAAATGCCGATGTTTGAAGATATGACCTATATCTCGGCAGAACCAACGCCTGAACAACAGCTGGCCGACAAAGATGTCTTGCACGCCATTGGCGAATTGCCGGAGATGCTGAAAG
>JBGTNC010000265.1:0-13281 GCA_041743265.1 Alphaproteobacteria bacterium
ATTGGTATCCTTACCGGATTTTGTCGATTTCTTTTTGGCCATGATGTAAGCGTTTTAGCTTAATTTTCCGCTAAATTCAACGGCTTTGCGCCCCCAAACCTGCAAAATAAACCGTTGGAAACCCCGCTTAAACAGCCAAAGCCGCCAGTTTTCGGGAAAATTTTTCTTCCAGCCGTAATCTGGCATCCGGCAAATTAGCATTCGCTTGCGAAAAAACGCGATGCAGCAAGAAATGCCCCGTCAAACGCAGGCCATCTAAAATATCCTGATCTTCAAACCGTGCCTCGCCGCGCAAAAATGGTGGCAGAGGTAAAAGTTTTCCCTCATACGGCAACCCCGCCTCTGCCGAGACCGCGCAACCGGATTTTGGGCTGACGTAGCGCAAGTTATCCACAAGGCCGGTTGACACACATTTTGTCAAATCCAGCCCAAAGCCCAGTTCACGCAACAAGCCTATCTCCCAGAAAATATAACTGGCCGCCCAAAGATCGCTCGAAAATGCAGCCAGCAGGGCCGCGAGCCCTGCATAAACACTCTCGTGCTTTTCCCGCTCTGGCAAGGTGCGGTCGGCCAGCACACAGGCGGATTGCAAAGCGGTCAGCTTCACCGGATCATCCAACACATCGGCGGTATGGCTTTTTTCAAGTTCTAGCGAAAACGTGCCTAGATGATCTGGCCCCTTGGCCTGCCAGCGGGCATTGACGATATTGCCTATTTCCAGCACGCCGCGTGTTTTGGTGGAAGTCGCGCCATAGACATAGCCCGCTGCCCGCCCCTGACCTGCCGTCAGGAGAGAAACCACGCCCCCCGTTTCGCCATGCGGGCGCACGGAAAGGATAATGCCTGTGTCTTGCCATTCATACATGGGGCAAGAATAGCACAGAGTTATTTGTCTTTAAACAACCGGTCGATCACGCCGCCAATGTTCTGGGCATAACGGCTGTAATCAAAAATCTGGTCCAGTTTGGCGGGTTGCAGAATTTTAGTGACCGTATCGTCTTCTTGCAACAAAGCCTTGAAATCCGGCCCATTGCCGCCTGCTTCCCAGACCTTCATGGCATTGCCTTGTACGACACGGTAAGCATCGTCGCGCAGCATGCCGCCTTCGACCAGCGCCAACAATACGGATTGAGAGAACACAATCCCTTTCAGGCTTTCCATGTTCTGTTGCATGCGCACCGGATACACCGTGAGGTTTTCAATCACACCTGTTAAACGGCTCAGAGCAAAATCCATCAAAATCGTTGCATCGGGGGCAATCACGCGCTCGACCGCAGAATGGGAAATATCCCGCTCGTGCCACAGCGTGACATCTTCCATCGCAGGGATGACCGTGGAGCGGATCAACCGTGCAAGGCCTGTCAGGTTTTCTGTCAGCACAGGATTGCGCTTGTGCGGCATGGCAGAAGAACCCTTCTGCCCTGGGTTAAAAAACTCCTCTGCCTCGCGCACTTCGGTGCGTTGCAGATGGCGAATTTCTGTCGACAGGTTTTCAATCGAACTCGCAATCACGCCCAGTGTTGCAAAAAACATCGCATGGCGATCCCGCGGGATCACTTGTGTGGAAATCGCTTCGCGCTGCATGCCCAGTTTATTGGCAACATAGGCCTCGACCCGTGGGTCAATGGTGGCATAGGTACCGACAGCACCGGAGAGCGCGCAGCTGGAGATTTCATCACGCGCTAAAATCATGCGGGCCTTGGCACGTTCGAACGCCGCGTAATGGCCGGCGAGTTTCAGGCCAAACGTCGTTGGTTCCCCATGAATGCCATGGCTGCGGCCAATACAGAGTGTATTTTTGTGTTGCAGGGCGCGTTTTTTCAAAGCTGCCAGCAAAGCATCCAGATCCGCGATAATAATATCGGACGCCTGTTTCAGCTGGATGGCAAAGGCCGTGTCCAGCATATCAGACGATGTCATACCGACATGAATATAGCGCGCATCATCGCCGACAAATTCGGCAACGCTGGATAAAAACGCAATTACATCGTGGCGTACTTCGCGTTCAATTTCGTCAATACGCTCGATACTGAATTCAGCCTTGGCGCGGATTCTATCTGGCACGTCAGCTGGAATGGCGCCGATGGAGGCTTGCCCTTCGCAGGCCAGCAGTTCAACCTCCAGCCATGTTTTGAATTTGTTTTCTAGTTCCCAAATAGCGGTCATTTCCGGCCGCGAAAAACGGGGTATCATGTGTTTACACTCCCAGTCGCCAATTGTTTAAGGGTAATGGTGCCAAGCTGTTTCTTCATAACGTCGTCTGCTGTTTGCAAAACGCGGTTGACTTCATCAGATGCCTGAATGCGCGTCAGGCCGATGACGCCTGTTTCATCGCCCGTGCGCAGGGCCGCAATCATATCGCTGACGGATGTTTCATCAAACGGGCGGCCCGGAATAAATTCCACCTGCCGGCGCGATGATGTTTGTGCCAAGACGCCTGCCGCCGTTAAGGACATCACGACTTCTTCGATCACGATAGACGGTACGCGCAAGCGCGCTGCCAACCGCGTTAACGTCATGCCACGGTTTTGGCCGTAGAACATATCGCCGATTTCAACACAAAGCTGCAATGCGACTTTTTCGCGCACACGCGGGCTCAGTTGCAACGCCTTGCGCGAGATGGGCTGATTGGATGGATTTTGCAGGTAGTAGCAAATGGCAGCCCCAGCCAGCACAATCAGCCAGCCCACATACAGCCAGATCATGAACAGAATAAGAGACGCAAAGGCCGAATAAATCGCGGCATAACTGGCAGAACCTGTCACGAAGACACCAAACAGTTTGCCCAGAACCTTCCACAAGACACCTGTCACAAAACCCGCGATAAGTGCCGGCACCAGACGCACCCGTGTATTGGGCATAAACATATACAAAGCCGCAAAGGCGAGACCGAACAAAATATACGGGACAATTTTGAAGGCCGTTTCAAACGTTGTGCCGACAAAATCAATGTTCAACCATTCTTGCACCACAACGGCATGCTGCACGGCCGTTGTCATACCGACTGACAAAGCCAGAAACAGTGGGCCAATCAGTAAAACGCCCAGATAATCCCGCACACGTTGCGTCATGCTGCGCGTGCTGGCCACGTGCCAGATATCGTTAAAGGCTGTTTCAATTTTATGCATGAGGGCGATCACGCTGTAAATCAGCAAGCCCACACCCACTGCCCCCAGAACACCGATCTGGATATTATCGACAAAGCTGATGACGCGTTGCGTGATCATCACACCTTGTTCGCCCAACGGCTCCAGAAAATCGGCGAGGAAACGCTCCATCTCGTTATGCGCGCCGATGCCTTTCAGCACCGAAAAGCAGATGGCCAGCAAAGGCGCAAAGGATAACAAGGTAGTATAGACAAGGCTGGTCGCCCGCAGGCTTAAATACCCTTCACGCAAATCCCGCGCCACGGCCATAAACAAGCGCAGCACGTAAACGGGGGCCGAGACCCAGACAGGGCGTGTGTGCCATGCGGAATCCCAAACCCAGTTATAAAGCCTGTTACCTAGATCAAACGTCACGGCGCAGTTGTATCCTCCGTGGCAGGTGGCGGCGCAAGCGTGCTGTCGTTTACTGGCGCAGGTGCGGTTTCATCAGGCGTTGTTTCGACAGGCGCTGGCGCCGGTTTTTTACCAAACAAACCGCCACCACCCAACAGGTTTTCAATCGCCTTGCCGGGATCCTTTTTAATTTCCTTGAAATTGTCTTCAATGATCTTGCCTTGCTCTTTCAGCGCGGCAGGATCTTTCAACACATCTTTGAGTGCTGCACCCAGATCAGGCTTGATCCGCACATTACTGAACGGGCCGGAAATATTGACAGGCACTTTGATACCCTTGGCACCATCCATACCGGACGAAGCTGTCAGCACAGGATTGATGCGATACTTCACGTATTTTTTAGGCAGATCAACATCGCCAATACCTGTTACCTGCACCAACGGGCCGCGCATTTTCAAATCATTGTTATGCGCAACACCTTTTGTAATGGTGAACGTGCCGCCCATTTCCACGAACTCGGTCTTGCCTTCCCCCACGCCTGCATCTTGCAAGCCACGTTGGATCATTTGGGCGATATTCACAGCATCAATCCCGGTGATCGCGCCGTTTTTGAAAGTGACAGCGCCCTGACCGTTCAGGTTACCGATAATAGATTTTTGGCTATTGCCGCTGGACGTCACGGAAACATCAGCTGTTGCCGCACCGCTCAGCTTTTCAAAACCCGCGAACGTTTTCAACACAGGCAGCGCTTGCACGCCTTTCATGTCAAAAGTAAACGCCTGCTTGGGTGCGCCCGTTGTATCGAGCATGAGGGTCGAGCTGAAAACACCGTCAAACAAAGACGCTTCCGAGGACGATGCCTTCAAAAGACCGTTTTTCAAAACAGCTGTCAGCGTACTCGGCCCCACATCTGCGCCTTTCAAAGAAAAGCCCTGCGTTTTTAAAACCAGATCCGCATCTACGGCTTTCAACCCGCTGAAATCAATCGGCGTGGCATCCCAGTCTTGTTCCGGTACAGCAGAGGATGCTGTGCCGCCGGCGGATTCTTTTTTATCCACCGCCGTACCGATAAAACGATCCAACTCCAGCTTACCGAGCGCGAGGCGACCGAAAATGCTGGGGCGCGCACCAGATACATCTAGTCCCACGTCACCGCTGGCATCGATATCATCCAGCTTCAGGCTGGCGTTTTTCAAATCCAGTCCCGCAGCGCTCGCCGTGGCTTGTGATTTGAAAGCAACTTTCTGAAACGGTAAATCTGCCGCAGGCTTGCCTGTCAGCCAGCTAACCAGAGACGGTAATGATGGCACGTTTGCATCAATCGTACCGCCCTTCAGCATGGTACCGGAGGTTGCAAAAATACCTGCGATTTTCGCGTCCAGATCATCCGACTTCAACAAAAGTTCACCCTGCGATGCGCCGCCTTCTGCCAGCACCATCGGCTTTTGCAGACTGACGACCAGCTGCACGCGTTTTTCGAGGTACGACAAGGCGCCATCCATCTGAAAAGCGCTGTCCAAATCAGGGAAGGAAATGGTGATGTTGATATTATCCAGCGCATGGCTGGCTTTGCTCTTTTGATCCACATAGCTCAGACGGCCTTTGCGGATTTCAAATTCATCCATCTTAAAGCTGCCGCCGGCAGTCAAAGAGCTTTGGCCTTCCGCCGTATCGTCTGCAGCTTTATCATCTGCCGCTTTCGCTGCCTTGGGGAATTCCCAGTTACGTTTGCCGTCTGCGGAAACTTCAAGGTTGATTACAGGCTCTTGCAAGACAAAGCGTTTGACTTCAACCCGTTTACTCAACAGCGGGCGCAGGGCAAGATTTACATCCAACGCACCCAAGGTCGCCATATTTTTCTCTTTTGCCCAACCTGCATTGCTGAAGGCCACGTTTTGCAAACGCACACCAATGCTTGGCCAGAACATAACCTTGGCGGAAGTAAAGGTCAGGTCGCGGCCTGTTTTTTCTTTCACAACATCCGCAATGCGGGCTTGCACCTTCTCCATCGGGGCAAACTTGGCAACGGCGAACAAGCCGCCCGCCGCCAGAACCACCAGCACGACACAGGTTATTAAAATCTTTTTGAGGGCTTTCACAGAGATTTCCTTTCTTCTTCTTCCGTTTTGGCAGGGCGGGAATTTTCACCAATGGCGGTTTGCCCGTGCACAAAATTTTCCGGTGTTATTGTCATTAAACTTGCAGCGCCGTCTTTGGCAGATACTTCAAGCGCCTTTGCAAGGGGCATCAACCGCTTAAAGTAAAACGCTGCTGTGTGTAGTTTGGTTTCATAAAAATCGCGCCCCTCGCCGCCTTCAGCCAGACGCTCGCTCGCAACCATCGCCATTTTAATCCACATATGGCCAAGCGCCATCAGGCTTGCCAGCTTTAGATAATCCGTGGCCATGCCTGCAGCATCGCGCAGTACAGCGCCCGGGTCACCGTTCATACCCAGCTTTGCTTTCACGGTTTCGCGAATAACTTTAAAGCGCAGCCAGCGGGTCAATCGCTTCACCGTAGAGACGCAACCTTCCAACGAGCGCAGCATGTCGGCCGGCACTTCGTGATGGCGCGCTTCTTTGATGTCTTCTTGAATAGCTTTGATATAGGCCGGCATCAGGTTTTCTTTCAAAACCTTGCGTCCGATCAAATCCAGCGCCTGAATACCGTTGGTGCCTTCATAAATACGTGTGATGCGTGCATCGCGGGCGTATTGTTCGACGCCATGTTCGCGGATATATCCATGCCCGCCATAAATCTGCATAGCCGCATTGGCATGGTCGGAGGCATTATCTGTCAGATGCGCTTTGACAATTGGCGTCAATACATCCAGCAAAGCCTTGGCGCGTTTGCGCACGGAATCTTCGGGATGTTTGTTGGAAAGGTCCAGCTGCTGCGCTGTCCAATATGCCAGCATGCGCCCTGCTTCCACCTGCGCGCGCATCGTCAACAATTCGCGACGCACATCGGGGTGCACAATAATGGGCGCGGCTGATCCTTGTGCCGGATCATCAGATGCCTTCTGGTCAATCGGCTGACCTTGTTTGCGATCCGCAGCATAATGCACAGCATTTTGATAGGAAACTTCGCTGATCCCCAAGCCCTGCAAGCCGACGCCAAGACGGGCTTCGTTCATCATCACAAACATGGCGCGCATACCTTTATGCGCTTCGCCCACCAGCCAGCCTGTGGCGGCTTCAAAATTCATTTCGCACGTGCTGTTGCCGTGAATACCCATTTTTTCTTCGATACGGCCACAGAAAGCAGGGTTGCGATCACCATCAATAAACTTCGGCACCAAAAACAGGCTGATACCTTTAATACCCGTAGGCGTTTCAGGATCATCAATTTTAGCCAGCACCAGATGCAGAATATTTTCTGCCAGATCATGTTCGCCCGCAGAGATAAAAATCTTGGTACCCGTAATTTTATAAGAACCATCCGCTTGCACGGTCGCTTTGGTTTTCACCAAGCCAAGGTCCGTGCCGCATTGTGGCTCTGTCAGGCACATTGTGCCCGTCCATTCACCGCTGACGAGTTTAGGTAGATATTTTTGCTTCAACTCATCCGTGCCGTAAACATGCAAAGCATGATAAGCGCCATGCGACAAGCCGGGGTACATACCAAAGGCCATATTGGCGGAGCAAAACATTTCAGACAGCGCGGTATTCAATGTGGCCGGCATGCCAAGACCACCAAAATCCGGATCACAGGCAAAGCCCGGCAAACCTGCCGCGCAAAACTGTTGATAAGCTTCTTTGAAACCCTTGGGCGTTTGCACGCTGCGTGTATCGCGATGATAGGTGCAGCCCTCACGGTCGCCGCTTTCATTCAAAGGGAACAGCACATCTTCCGCCAGCTTGGCAACTTCGCCCAGAAACTGGTTGGTTGTTGCATCATCCACGCCTGAAAAACCGGGTAATGTTGCAAGGCCGGATACGTTCAGCACTTCATTCAGCACAAAACGCATATCGTCGAGGGGGGCCTTGTAAACGGGCATGGATGCTCCTGAGGGGTGGGGGCTGTTTTGGACTTTGATATATAACACGAATGTAACGGGGAATACACAGCCCGCCTGTCATAATACTGCCTTTATCATAGTTTTTTTGGGGCTGGACAAGCGGCACAGATGCCCTACTTTGCTCCCATGTTGCAAAATGTTTATACATATATGGAAGATATGCAGGTCGGCCAGACGTTCACCGGCGGCCCTATCACCATCAGCGCGCGCGAGATTATCGATTTCGCCAAGCAATTCGACCCGCAAGATTTCCATACCGATCCGCAAAAGGCAAAAAACACCGTTTTTGGCGAGCATGTTGCCAGTGGCTGGCACACCGCCTCCCTCACCATGAAAATGCTGGTGGCCAGCATGCCCAAAATGGATGGCGGCATGGTGGGCCGCACTGTTGAGAATATGACATGGACGCACCCCGTACGCCCCGGTGATACGCTGACGTATGAAGGGGAGATTCTGGATATACGCGCCTCTGCCGGTAACCCAGAACGCGGGGTCTTGCGCGTCAAGAACACCACACGCAATCAAAACGGCATCGCGGTGATGGATATGACCTGTATTGTTTTTGTGCCCCGCAAACCCACGGCTTAGGCTCCACATATTAACGATCGGTTAAAACTCTCCTGCTAAAGTAATAGTCGGGCTTTTCGCCCATTCTTTTATTTGTCTTTAGTGCTGTTTTCGGGAGATTTTTATGACCGTTATTTTAACGATCCTTGCATCGCTGGCTTTTCTTGTCTGGTTTAGAAAACTACAGTTGAGCGACAATACGTCTACCCGTCTGGCACGACTGAGCAAAAACCCTGCCGCCGCTACGATCATTTATAGCCTTGGCGGCTTGATGTTTATTTCCGCTGTTTTCTCCACCAGCCTTTTCTATGTCGATAAATATGAAACGGGCCATGTGGTTAAAAAATTCGGTGGCCGCAATTTGACGAATGGCAAAATTATCGCCGCCCATGGCGAGAACGGCCCACAAGCAGATATTTACGGCCCCGGTTGGCATCTGGCATGGTTTATCCGCATCTGGGGTGAAGTAAATGTATTGCCTGTTGTCGAAATTCCGCCCGGACATTTTGGTGAGGTAACAGCACTGGATGGCCGCAGCTTGCCCGAAGATGCGGTAATCGCACCGCCCCTGCCCGGCACATCGCTGGCCTATGGCGCGCCCAAGGTTGAAAACGATGCTTCGGTTTTTGAAGCCAGCACTTTTTTGGATGCAGAAAACATTAAAGGCTACAAAGGCCTGCAATCTACCGTGTTAAAACCCGGTGTGCATCGCCTGAACCTGTTCCTGTTCAACATCCGTGTAACAGACCGTGCAGGCCGCACCACAGTTTATGATCAATATGGTCGCCGTGATACAGGTGGTGGATTTAAACCCACAACGATCACGGAAATTCCGACAGGTAACGTCGGCGTTGTCAAATCCAACCTTGATGAAGGCTGGAACACACATTGCCGCGATGGTGCAGAAGAAGTGCAGCAAGGCC
This sequence comes from Alphaproteobacteria bacterium, assembly GCA_041743265.1. Taxonomy (GTDB): domain Bacteria; phylum Pseudomonadota; class Alphaproteobacteria; order Micavibrionales; family UBA2020; genus UBA2020. The sequence continues at coordinate 9,012 of JBGTNC010000265.1, forward strand.
GCTTGAAGGCCGTGCTGGTACCATCGGGCTGCAAAGGCGTGTGGAAACATAACTTTGAACCGGGTGCGTATTTCTTTAACCCGGAACTATATGAAGTCACGCTCATCCCCACGCGTGCACAACGCTGGTCTTACCATGGCGGTTACGATGATTGCCGCATTGACCTGACCATTGGTGACGATGGCACGTTTGAACAAAACCGCACCTGCACAACAATCCCCGTGGATGCAACAGCCGCAGATGAAGCCATTTTTGTGCGTGTTGAAGGCTGGGAAATTCCGGTGGAACTGCGCATTCTGGTGCAGATCAATCCGGATGATGCGGCCCTTGTCGTAGCCTCCGTCGGTGGCGTGAAGGAAGTGGAAGACAGGATTGTCACCCCCACCATCCGCTCCATCGTGCGTAACATTGGTGGTGGCCTGCTTGAAGCACCACTCTATGATTCCTCTGGCCATATCAAGCTGGATGACGCAGGTCAGCCGATTGTTGGTGTGCGCCCCACACGCGCGCTTGATTTCCAAGACTCCCGCCCCTATCTGGAAGCGGCGTTTGAACGCGCCATCAAAGATGAAGGCAACAAAGCGGGTATTACCATTCTGGAAGTCAAAATCGACGACCCTGCTATCCCGCCAGAACTGCTGGTATCCCGCCGCCGCGAACAATTGGCACAGCAGTTGACCAAAGCCTTCCGCGAGGAAAAGCTGGCGCAGGATGAACGCGTGAAATCACAAAAATCACGCGCCACAGCCGACCAGCAAAAAGACCTTGTGACCGCCGAGATTGGCGTACAAGTGGCAGAGCAATATAAAGTCCGCCGCCAGTACGAAGGTGAAGCCGAGAAAACCTATCTGACGCAAGTCGCAGATGGTCAAAAAGCACAGGCCAATGTACTGGGCCAAGATGTAGTGGCCCGCCTCCGTGCGATCGAGCTGATTTTGGATGCAATCAAAGAAAAGCCGCAGATTCTGACGGATCTGAAACTGCCTTCTACTTTCGTGATGGGTAGCGGGAGCGACCTGAGCAGTGCCGCCGCCGTTTTCGGCAGTACGTTCAAGACAGATAAAAAACAATAAACACGATACGGCACAAACAAAAACCCCCGCTGACAACAGCGGGGGTTTTTTGTATCGAATGATTTTCTCACCAGACGATGGCAATACCTTGTAATTTGTACAGCCCGTTCCAAACTTGCTGGCAGGCAAACAAAGACATACAGGCCAAAAACCCAGCCAATTCCCAATTGATTTTAAAAGACCGCAGCGTGATGCAAGCCCCCACCAAAAAGCTGTAGCAGGTCACAATCACGGCAATACGGTCCATTTCCTCGCGCGGGATCCAGTCAAAAATCATCGCCAGTGCAATGGGCAGTGTAATGATTGTCATGGGAATCGATACCCAGTTACTGGCCTGCATACACAGCCAGAAACGATCTTCCTGCTTCAGCCAATAGGCAAACAGCCAGACCAGCGACAGATTGACGACAAGGCTCAGGATATAAAATGCTGTGACCGTCATAAAAATCTGGCTATAGGGATAGCTGCCGTCTTGCATGCCAATGGGTGGATAGAACCATGCCATCAAAGGCGCAATCGGGTATAAAAAAAACGGTATCCAGAGCGAGCGCAGGGCCGCGTCCTTGGTCCCTTCTTCCTGAAAAGGTTTTATCCCGCGTCCAAAAAGAAACACGAGATCAAAACCGCCTCTGATTTTTTCTTTGGTTGTGGACATGTGCTTCTCCCCCTTCGAAAAACAAATACCGCCGATATATAAAAAAGCGAAAGGCCGGAGGGATCCTCCGGCCTTTCTATTATACAATATTATCGCTGGTCTTGCATAGCCGCCGCCGATTTGGCCAGTCGGACAAGGTTTACAAACTCCGTCCGATAACCGAATTCATCCTTGCCACGGGCCGCATTGGCAATATCCACCACCTGTTCGTAGGTCAAATTCCCCACAAACTTGCTGCCTTTCAGCAACTGGGCGAAACCAGCCACCGCATTGGCGAAGCGGATATCATCGGGCAGCGCGTTGAAGGATTTTTCGTCCTGTTTCGTGATCGGGCGTGTCATCAAGATGCTGGTATTTTCATCCGGACGTTTGTAACGCATTTTCAAGAAGGCGTATTCATCACCATTGCCTTCAACAACAGGCCTGCGGTCAACTTTCTTTTCCAGCGCGCTGGCAGGTTTTTGGTAGCGCAGGTCATCGACCATAGGCTGCATTCCCACCGGCGTGATTTCGTAGATGGCTGTGACCGTATGGCCTGCACCCACTTCACCGGCATCGACTTTATCGTTGTTAAAGTCTTCGCGGTTCAGGCGGCGTGTTTCGTAACCAACCAGGCGATATTCTTGCACCAGTGTCGGGTTGAACTCGACCTGAATTTTCACATCCTTGGCGATGGTGAACAGCGTGGAGGACGCTTCTTCCACCAAAACTTTGCGCGCTTCGGACAGGCTGTCGATATAAGCCGCATTGCCGTTACCGTTTTGCGCCAGTGTTTGCATCATATGGTCGTTGTAGTTACCTTGGCCAAAACCCAGTACGGAAAGGGAGATACCCTGATCGCGCTTGCGCTCCACAAAGGTTTTCAGCTCATCCCGGTTGGTGATGCCGACGTTAAAGTCACCATCGGTCGCCAGAATGATGCGGTTATTGCCTTGCTTGATGAAAGAACGCTCTGCCAAGGCATAGGCTTGTTCAATCCCCGCAGCACCGGCGGTGGAACCACCTGCTTGCAAACGCTCAAGTGCTTGCATGATTTTGTGCTTGTCGGCAACTTTGGTCGGCTCCAGCACTGTACCTGCAGAACCTGCATAAACCACAATCCCTACCGTGTCATCGGGGGCGAGGTTATCCAGCATCATCTTGAAGGAATTCACCAGCAAGGGCAGTTTATCCGGGCTGTTCATGGAACCTGACGTATCAATCAGGAACACAAGGTTTGACTTCATTTCTTTTTGAACTTCATAACCCTTGATGCCGATGTGGATCAGCTTGGTACCGCTGCGCCACGGGCTGTCATAGACCGCCACGGTCGGCTGGAACGGATGCCCGCCTGTTTCAGGTACGGCATAGTTATAATCAAAGTAATTGATCATTTCTTCGATACGCACCGCATTGGCCTGTGGCAGATAGCCTTGATTGATGGCTTTGCGTGCGAAGGCATAGGACGCCGTATCCACATCGATCGAGAAGGTCGATACAGGCTCGGCATTTACCGCCTTCACACTGTTTTCTTCAAACTTCTGGAACTGGTCGCGGCCGACATCTTGATAGGAAGTCGTAATAACATCCACAGGCACGGGTTGCGGCATCTGCTTGGGTGTTGCAATCGCGCGCTGCAATTGCGGGGCAACCATTTCAGCTTCTTGCATCACGGCGGAGGATGGTACTGCCGCCCCCGTTCCGGATGCCATTTCTTCCGGTGAGGCGCGATCTTGCATTTTCACGCGGTTGCCCGAAATGGCTTTATCCACGTTTTCTTTTTTCAAAACTTCTTTTGATTCAGCACGGCGGCGCGATTCTTCCATCGCTTTGTTTTTCGGCACATTGCTGACAATAGCCTGATCTACGGCAGCGGCAGCAGTGTCTCCGACAAAGCCCTGATCAGATTTTTTCGGGGAAGCAGCCTTAGTAGCATCCAGCGACTGGCGCCATTGACGCAAGGGATCATTCGCCACTTCTGGCGGCGCATCTGGCATTGTAATACCGTCTTGGTCCGGCGTACTCAGCGGGATAGGAACCGCACTGGTGCCCGATGAACGCGCTTCATCTGCAACTTTCTGGTTGGCCTCACGGATTGCCTGTTCATATACAGCATCCGCTTGACCAGTATGTATAACAACAGTGTCCGCACTGATAAGAGACTTATTCGCAGACGCAGCATCATCCATGCCGCCCGAAATACGCTCAACCTGCTGATAGAAAAACGGCCCGCCTAATACGGCGACCAATGCGCAGACGGCGACTGCACCTGTAGTGCCTGATACGATAAAACGCTTATTCATGATCCATCTCCTGATGTGGTTCAATGTTTGATTGATACCAGTCAGACGATGCGCCGCGTTGGATCCTTGGGTGCTTTGACCAATTTTTTTGTCAAAAGCTGCCATGGCGTTTTCAAGCGCTTGATTCTTCGATGTTTTTGAAGGTTCCGGTGCCGTCAGGGACGACAGCATATCCTTCAGCTGTTGCTCATCCATGTGTACGCACCTTTTGTTTTAAATCGAGTATTTCGGCAATTTTCTTGCGGGCTTCGGATACGCGC
>JBGTNC010000266.1:0-6785 GCA_041743265.1 Alphaproteobacteria bacterium
AAATCAGCTGGCAGATTGGCTTCCATGTATCACCCTTTAATTATCTATTTTTATTATCATTCTGGACGTGCAGACAGTGCAGCTTCACGCTGTTCTGTTATACGAATTTTTAGGGAATATCGCAAGCCGTCACACACTATGCAAAAGACATGGCTGGCGCCGCCTTGAATACCCCCGCAACAAAGCGTAGCCTTGAATATATAACCGCATATCAGATCAAGGCGACATCATGTCACAACCGCAGTTTCAAAAAGTTACGGCACAAGCCGAAGGCACCGAGTGTAATATTGCCGTCGCACGTTTTGATGCCACGACTGAAAAAAAAGGCACCGTTGTCGCCGTGCACGGCCTGACGCGCCAAAAACGCGATTTTGATTTTCTGGCCGCGCATTTAACCAGCGCCGGATACGATGTTTACGCGATGGACACGCCGGGCCGGGGTGATAGCGGGCATCTGGATCCTACTCTTTATCATCTGGACACCTATGCCGCACTTTTTGCAGACACTTTGCAAAAACTATCCCTGCCGCCCGTGCATTGGGTTGGCACTTCTATGGGCGGGTTGATTGCCATGACCATGGGCGCGCAAGGCCATGCGGATCTATTTCGTAGCCTGACACTGGTGGACATCACGCATAAGCCAAACGCCACCGCCTGCGCACGCATTGCAGATTACGTGATTGAAGCATCGCCCGTGCTGGAAAGCGTTGCGCAATATCTGGCGATCCTCAAGCAGAACCTGCCACTGGGTGACGTTTCTGAGGCTGTCTGGCAGCATTACGCGCTGCACCAGCTGCGTAAAGTGGATGGCGGCTATATGTTCCATTTCGACCCAAAAATTGCACGGCTGGCGGGCCCTGCCCTGCGCAACCCGATTGATATCACGGACGGGCTTGAAAAAATTACCTGCCCCATTGCCTTGGTAGCTGGTGGATTATCCGATCTTTGCACCACAGCCGAGATCGATGCCCTGCGGCAATTGAAACCAAACATCAAAATTCATATATGCCCGGATGCGGGCCATATTCCGGCATTGGCAGATGTGCCCACACAAACTTTTATATCTGATTTTATGGCCACCGCAGGTCAAGCATAGTCGCGCAGAGCATCTGGCTGTGAGGCATTATCCGGATTAGGCGCACCGATGCCTGCTGCATGATCCGCGATATGCACGGCACGAAAATCCAGACTAAACCGCGTCAAACCACTGGCATTTTTGACTGTCTGATGTAAATGCGATGCGGCGAATATAATAATATCGCCAGCCTTTGCCGCAAATGAAAACGCGTGTGAATCTTCTGGTGTTTCCAGTGCTTGCGGGTAGTCAACTTCCGCCGGTTTTTGCAGAGTTTTAGCGCCTTGCCAGCCCGCCACTTGCATCCATTGCATATAATCAAAACCACCGGAAGTATTCTTCAAAGGTGCATTAAAATAAGACGGATAAAACGTAAAACTTTGCGCGGGTGTGACATCATGCAAAGGGATCCAGAAATTGATCTGGCTCTGCGGATTGCCGAACCAAGTGTCGCGGTGTGCGGCATAGGCACGATCTGCGAGCGGACTTTGATGCCCAGCGTTCAAGACACAGCGCAAGCGCAAAGCATCGCGCCGCACAGCCGCCCCCGCCAGCCCCAAGGTCGATAGAATATCCGCCCCTGCCTGTGCGTAGCGCGGCAGATGCTCAAGATCATGACGCAGTTTTGCCAATGGCTGCTTCATCTCATCAAAGCTCATCCGCGCATGCACTCCTTGCAAGGGCGCTGCAAAATTATCTTCGAGTGCCGCGTAAACATCCGCCACAAGGCGGCGCGTTTCTGTGATGGCAGGCACATGAAATATTTGCCCTGCGTAAATACACTGGCGTAGATCATCTGGATTTTTCGGTAAAGTTTTTTGCATCATGGTTTGCGTCCCTCACACAGGCTTGCGTGCAACGGCAATACAGCGCGGGCTTTGTTGTGTATAGCTTTCACCCGCAACGCTGCCGTAAAAATGCACATCCAAAAACCCGCAAACTCCCAGCAAATGCTGTAGTTCTGGCGCGGTATACAGCTTGGCACCTGCCCCTTCTTGCGTCACAATCTTGCCTCTAGCATCCGTATAATGCCACTTGCGTACCAGCATATTCCCCGATGTATCCAGCCGCGATTCCCAAACCGACGTGGCACCATCTTGCAATTCATAACGATCTGTCAGCACGGATTTTCCGACAAGGCTTGCACGGCGGGCAACGCTGTTCATGTAATCCAATGCAAAATAAGCACCTGGTACAAGGGCATCATAGGCCCGTTGCAGCATTTTGATGTTTTCTGCATCGTGGGGGCTATAACCAAAACTGGTCCACCAATTAAAGGCCGCATGGCACGGCTTTTGTGGCACAAATTCGCCTGCATCTGCTGCGTAGAAATCGCAAGGCGTGCCATACGATTTCGTGCGTTCCTTTGCCGTATCAATATAGGACGACATCAAATCCACGCCCGTCATCTGCACGCCCGTGGTCGCCAGCGCGAGGCTGATATCGCCAATGCCGCAGCATTGATCAAACACATGCATGCCCTTTTCCAAACGCAGAACATCCGTCAGAAATGACACGGCAGTGGCCAACTGCGCGGCATCCTTGCGCTGCAAATGCACCTGCGCAAAAGTATCGCTAAAAAAATCTGCACACCATTTTTGTGCGGGTACGGACGGCGCCGCAGGCGGCGAGACAGACGATTGCCTAAACAATTGCACAGACATGGCGGATCTCCTTGATATACACCCCGACGTGCCGTCGGCAGGTTCTTTTGAATATATACTCATATATAGCATATATATACTCTGGAAGAGTATATATCAAGCAAAAAGAGGCCTGCACAAGAAAAAACGCCCCGGCAAACTGCCCGGGGCGTTTTTCTATTTTTTATCCCCTTTCGGGGTCGACTTTCAGGCGGCGGTGCGGCGGCCAGCGTTCTTACGAGCAAATTTGCCCATTTTGCTGCCAGCCGGTTTACCGCGCGGGCGGTCACCCATGCTGCTTGCGTCTTTAGCGGGGCCCGAAGGCTTGCCTGCAAAAGATTTACCAGCAGGCTTTTTGCCAAAAGGTTTGCCTTCGCCGGCACGCGCAGGTGCTGCGCCGTCGCGTTCTTCAAAACGACGTTTTGCACCAAAGCTGCTCGGTTTACGCGCGCCTTCGCTCTGACCATCGCGGTCATCACGCTTGCGATCGCCAAACTTTTTGTCTGCGAACTGTTTATTGCCGAAAGGTTTGCCGGCCGGTTTGCGGCGCGGGCGATCTTCTGACGCATAACGGCTATCGTCGTTATCGTTGGTCTTGCGACGCGGAGCAGAACTATCGCTGCGGCGTGGCGCACGATCACCGTCACCACGACGCGGTGCATTACCTTTATACGTGCTGCGACGCGGCGGGCCGCTGCGCTTGCGCATAGAAGATTCAGCAGCCTCTTCGCCTTTCAGTACTTTCTCATTCGGATTCATCAGGTGATAAATCGCTTTCCATTTCGCGCCGTCTTCTGGCGTGACGAAACAAACAGCTTCACCTTTTGCACCAGCACGGGCTGTACGGCCAATACGGTGGATGTAATCTTCAGGTACTTGGGGCAGATCGTAGTTAATCACGTGTTCGATATGCGGGATATCCAAACCACGGGCAGCAACGTCAGTTGCCACCAGAATGCGATATTCTTTTTGACGGAAATCAGCAATCACGCGGTCACGTTTGCTTTGTTTCAAATCACCATGGATCGCTTCTGCACTATGGCCTTCACGTGACAAACGGGTCGCCATACGGTCAGCGCCGTGTTTCGTTTTCACGAAAACAATCACGGAACCTTCGCGTTCAGCCAAATGCGCCAACAGCATTTTGTATTTATCTGCTGTGTTCAGACGCACGATTTCCTGCTTGATGCTTGGCATTGGCGTATGTGTATCACCAACGGCAATACGCTCTGGCATATGCAGGTATTTTTTGGAGATTTCGACAATCTCTTTCGGCAACGTCGCCGAGAAAAGCAATGTCTGACGTTCTTTCGGCATATGCTTCAAGATACGGTCAATCTGCACACCAAAGCCCATATCGAGCATACGGTCTGTCTCATCCAGCACCAGAAAGCCAGCATCACGCAATTGCAAGCTGCGGCGTTCCAGGTGGTCATTAATACGACCAGGTGTACCAACCACCAAACGTGGGCGACCTTTCAACTGGTTCAATTGACGGTACATGCTTTCGCCACCGATCAGAAGCGCAGTACGGATACCCGCATCCGGCGGCAACATTTCGCGGATTGCTTTTAAAACTTGTGCAGCCAATTCGCGCGTCGGTGTCATGACAAGCGCGGTTGTTTTGTCTGTCGTCATCAAACGTTCGATCAGCGGAATGCCGAAAGCGCCTGTTTTGCCGGTTCCCGTTTGGGCAGAACCCAAAATATCGCGGCCTTTTAAGGCTACGGGGATCGCTTGCGCCTGAATGGGCGTCGGCGTTGTAAAATTCATACGCTGCAAGCACAGCAGTAAAGGCTGGGGCAAACCCAGTTTGGAAAAGTCAGTCATTATTATTTCCTTTGGCCTTTAAAAAAAGGCAAAAACAAACCCCTACCCGCCCACCCGGGCTGGCAGGGGTTGTTTATTTGCTTATCAGTGCTCCCCTTGGGGAGTGGACTGATATTAAGCGGCGTCAGCCAGCTTCAGCTGTGTCGCAGCAGTTTTGCCACGCTCGGTCGCCAGCTCATAAGATACGCGTTGGCCTTCGTTCAGTGTCTGCAGACCTGCGCTTTGAACAGCGGAGATGTGAACGAAAACGTCACTGCCGCCTTGCTCAGGCTGAATGAAACCAAAACCCTTTGTAGGGTTGAACCATTTAACAATACCGGTTGCCATGTAGAATATTCCTTCTCAAGTAGAACCGTTGCAGCCCCGCCACCTTGGCAAGACTTTTAGCAAGAGTTTTGTATCCACCCGTCTTAGGGCGTCGAAACTCTCATCAAACACAACGAACTCTCGAAAAAGAAAATCGTTTCATATCCGTTAGGATATGGCTGCCGATAGTGCCCGGCAGCGATGCATAGGCGAAGAGTACTCACGAAACTCAAGTGCTTATAGACCACATCTGTTTTAAAAAAACAAGGGAATTATGAATAAAGAGGAAAATATCCACAAGCGCAGGAAATCCCCGCCAGAACGCTTAAGGCGCTTTGGGCGCGCTGCGGCGGCGGGTTGCTGGCACCACGGCAGGCTGTGTGGCAGGTTTCGCCGGCAGCGGCGTATGGAAAACCATTATATCTTTGATATTACTAACTTTTAATTCACCCTCGGCCGCCTGCAAGCCCGTGGACTGTAATTGCTTGGCTAAGCCTTCAGATATATCGACAGGCCCCTTTTCGGGTTTACGGTTCAGCAGGAGCGAAACTTTTGCTGTCGTTTTCCCGGAATCTACGTCGATATAATTGAACGATAGACCAATTACCTTACCGTCTTCGAGGGTGACATGCTCTTTGAAGTCCACGCGGCAGTTTTCGATTCCCAGATTCGCATGCAAATCGTTCAAGGCACGGATACGGTCGCGGATATCCAGATCGCCCCCTGCACGGCCCGATTCCAGATTTTTGAAGTCCTGCGGGCTGACCTGCCCTTTGAAAACGTGGTTTTGCTTTTCGTTACAAAACTCGTAGCCCATCTGCATATAAGATGAATTGCCCGACAATACCGCCACCGCATAATCGCGCACGGAAACATCGGCGACGGGGCCATCCATATGTGCGGCGTTATTAAAAGCCTTGCGCGCACTGCCGGCGATGGTGCTGTCAGTATCATGGTTATCAGGTGATCCGGCGCCGCCGAATTTTGACATACGCGTCACACGCGGTACTTCGGATTTAGGCAGCCAATCATCGCGGAAGTTCCACCAGTAAATACCCAACATGCCCAGATCAAACGCCGGGCGTTCATTGCCCTGCGCGTCTTTGATCTTTGCTTTTTCCATGCGGTCTACTTTTTCAACTTCCGTTGTCAGTGTCTCCGCCATAAAAACTGCATCCGGCTTTTTGGCATGTGCGTGGTTGATCAACTCTTCCCAGCAATCCGGCGGAATTAAATAAGCCGCATCACAACGAAAATCGGTAAAACCTGCATCCAGCGACCAGTCGATAACCTTTTTAAAATAAGCCTCTTCTTGCGCATCGCCGAAAATGAAAAAGCGTTTGGCTTCGGGCGATGAGTAATTGATATGCGCAACATCCGACCACGGGTCTTCCGCAGGGCCGCCGATTTGCAAGGTAAAGTCATCCTTGCGGCGGAATTTGAAATAGGCCTCTTGATCCACCCCGTCTTCGGACCAGCGCAGGCCAATCAGCTTGCCTTTACTGCCACGGATATGATCCAGCTCGCCGCCGGTTTTTTTGACGATATCGGCAATCATTTTATCTTCGGCTGCCACCAGAGGATGATCTGCCGCAACATGGTTGCACACAAGATCTGCATATAGATGCACGCCCGCTTCTTTGGCCTTCGCCGCGAAGTGGCGCAGATGTGCCAAATCTTCCGCGTCGCCCTTACCAGCCGAGAATTCATCATCCAGTTTGAAATGATTACGCACGGCGTAATAACTGCCTGCGCGTTTTTCACCATGGGAGATTTTCTCAACCCCCGTCAGCTCGCCCATGGGGCTGAACCAGATGGCGTTGAAGCCAAGGTCTTTGACCTGATCGACCAGCCACGACGCGCCGTCTTTCTGGTCACGTCCGGACCAGTCAGCAACAGAGCCCACCATGCGGGGCGGCACGTAATATATA